>CAXTUQ010000127.1:0-11721 GCA_964247405.1 uncultured Acetobacteraceae bacterium | reverse complement strand
GCCCGGGGAGACCGAGAGCCGCACCCGCGCCGCCCGGCTCCGCGACGGCGTGCCGCTGCAGCCGGAGACCTGGGCGGCGATCCAGGCAGCCGGGGCTAAACTGGGCTTGACGCCGCCGAAATAGACGCGAAGCGCCGCGGGTCGATGGCGGGCAGGATCGCGCCGGCCGGCCCCGGGTCGCGCCCGGCGATCACGTCCGCCACCAGCTTGCCGGCCGCCGGCGAGGTCTGGATGCCGTAGCCCCCCTGCCCCACGCACCAGAAGAAGCCCTCGTCCGTGCCGCTCCAGCCGAAGGCCAGGCTGCGGTCGGGGGTGAAGGTGCGCAGGCCCGCCCAGCTATGCTCGATCCGGCGCACCTCGATGTCGAGCGCCTGCTGCATCCGGTCGATGGCGATGGCCACGTCCAGCTCGTCAGGCTGAACGTCGTGCGCGTGCGTGTCGGTTTCGTCGGCCGGGCTGACCATCAGCTTGGTGCGGGCCTCCGGGCGGATGTACCAGGTGTGGTCCACGTCGTTCACCATGGGCCAACGGGTCGCCTGCCAAGGCGCCGGGTCGATGACGACGCCGGTGCGGCGCTTGGGCATGAGGCCGAGCGGCGCCACGCCCGCCTGCTCCGCGACGTGGTCGCCCCAGGCGCCAGCCGCGTTGACCACGACCGGGGCAGTGAAGCTGTCGCCCCCGCTCACCTGCACATGTCACTGCCCGGCGCGGCGCTCGATCTGGCCGGTGCGGCTGCGCAGCGCCAGGGTGCCGTCCCGCGTGCGCAGCAGGCGCAGGAAGCCCTGGTGCAGCGCCGCCACGTCCATGTCGAACGCGTCGTCCTCAATCGCCGCCTGCACCGCGTAGCCCGGGCGCAGCGCGGGGACCAGCGCCGTGACCTCGTCGATCGACGCCTCGCGCAGCCCGGTGCCCTCGGCGAGCAGGCGGCCGAGGCGGCCGCGCTGCTCGGGCGGCGCCAGGAACACCACTGGGCGGTGCGCCAGGATGGGGGAGTCGGTGAAGCCCTCGGGCGGATGCTCGAAGAAGCCGCGGGACAGGCCGGTCAGCACCCGCACATCCGGCGGCCCGTAGTTCTGAATCCAGATGGCGGCGGAGCGCCCGGTGCTGTGATAGCCGGCAGCCTCCTCCGCCTCGATCAGCGCGACGCGGCGGTCGGCCGAAAGGTGGGCGGCAACGGTGGCCCCGGCGATGCCGGCGCCGATGACGATGGCATCGAAGGCGTGCGTGTCCATGGGCGCAGCATCACCGGGCCGGGCCGCCAGCGCAAGCGACCTGCGGTGGTGCTACCTGGAATACACCAGGTCCGGCAGCCACATGGCGATCCCCGGCACGGCCGAGAGGATCGCCACCGCGACCGCCATGATGGCGACGAACGGCAGGGTGCCCCGGATGATCGGCCCCAGGCCGATGTCCGGCGCGATCCGGTTGATGACGAAGATGTTGAGGCCGACCGGCGGGTGGATCAGCCCCATCTCCATGACCACGGCCATCACCACGCCGAACCAGATCAGGTCGAAGCCGCTCTCGCGCAGCGGCGGCAGGATGATCGGCGCGGTCATCAGGATGATCGACACCGGCGGCAGGAAGAAGCCGAGCACCACGACCAGCAGCAGGATCGCCAGAAGCAGCAGCCATTTCGACAGGTGCAGGCCCACGATCCACCCGGCCGCGGCCTGGCTGATGTGCAGGTAGCTCATCACGTAGCTGTACAGCAAGCTCATGCCGATGATCATCAGCAGCATGCCGTTCTCGCCCAGGGTTCCCATGAAGATCGGCTTCAGGTCCCTGTAATGGAAGGCGCCATAGATCGCGGCGATCAGCAGCAGCGCCAGCACCGCGCCCAGCCCCGCCGTCTCGCTCGGCGTGGCGATGCCGCCATAGAGCGCCACCATGACCCCGGTCAGCAGCACGAGGAACGGCAGCACCCGTGGCAGGGCCGCGAGCTTGTCGCGGAGGGTGTAGGTGTCCTGGCGCAGGATCTCGCTGCGGACCGCGCCGCCCGCGGCGTCCGCGGCGGCCCGGCCGAACTCCTGCTTCCAGCGCACGACCGCGTAGGCGGCGAACAGGCCGACCAGCAAGAGGCCAGGGCCGATGCCCGCCAGGAACAGCCGCCCCAACGACTGCTCCGCCGCGACCGCGTAGAGGATCAGCACGATGGAGGGCGGCAGCAGGATGCCGAGCGTGCCGCCCGCCGCCACCAGCCCGGCGGCGAAGCCCGGCGAGTAGCCGCGGCGGCGCATCTCGGGGATGCCGGAGCTGCCGATGGCGCTGCACGTCGCCGGGCTGCTGCCGGCCATGGCGGCGAACAGGCCGCAGGCCAGCACGACAGCGACGCCCAACCCGCCAGGCACCCGGTGCAGCCAGGTGTGCAGCGCGTCGTACAGGTCCTTGCCCGCCCGGGACTTGCCGATGGCGGCGCCCTTGAGGATGAACAACGGGATGGTCAGCAGGGTGATGCTGGCCAGCTCCTCGTACACGTTCTGCGCCACGGTATCGAGCGACGCCGCCGGCATGAAGGCGACCATGAACAGGGTGGCGACCCCGCCCAGCGCAAAGGCGATGGGCATGCCGGAGAACAGGGCGGCGAGGGTTGCCCCGCCGTACATGAGACCGACTTGCAGCGTCGTCATGCTTGCAGCTCAGGGCCGGGCGGGCGCGAGGTGCGCGGGCTGGCTGTCGCCGTGGCGGCTGCCCAGCACCTGCAGCAGCAGTTGCAGCGCCAGTAGGACCATGCCGGCCGCCATGCAGCCGTAGGGAATCCACAGCGGCGGCCCCCAGGCGGACGGCGTGGTCTGCCCGTCCTCCAGCGCCTCAAGCAGCAACGCGACGCTTTTCCAGGCGAAGAACGCCACGAACAGGAAGCTTAGCAGGTCCGCCAGCACCCGGCGCGCGTGGTCGATGCCGGGCGGCAGGATGTGGGCCAGCGCGTCGATGGCGACATGGCCGCGCCGCGCCTGAATCCATGCGGCGGAGGCGAAGGTCGCGCCGATCAGCAGGAAGGTGCTCAGCTCGTCCTGCCAGTCGCTGGGAATGCTGAAGAAGTAGCGGCCCGCGACCTCCCAGGTCAGCACAACCCCGGCGGCGGCGATGGCCAGCGCCGACAGCACCGCCATGATCCCGTTCACCACCCCCAGCACGGCCTGCGCCCCGCCCAGCACGCCGAGCCGGGGCACATCCGCCGTCGGGATCGCGCCGGACGCCGCATCAATGCCGTGACTGCTCAAGCGACGGCCTCGGCGAGCTTCAGCATCGCGGCGCACGCGGCGTTGCGGGCGGCAAAGTCCTTCCACGCCGTTTCCTGCGCGACCGCCCGCCACTTGGCAATGGCGGCCGGGTCCATGTCGCGCGCCGTGATGCCCGCCTTGAGGTACACGCGCGCCAAATCCTCGTCGTCCGCCTTCGCCGCCTGCAGGCCGAACGCTTCCAGTTCCGTGCCGACCTCCGTCACCGCGGCCTGGTGCGCCGCCGGCAGCCCGTCGAAGATCTGCTTCGACATCAGCAGGGGTTCGAACATGAACCAGAAGCTGCCGCTGCGCCCAGTGGTCACCGCCTTGCTGATCTCCTCCAGGCGGAAGGAGATCAGGCTGGTGGACGACGTCACCGCCGCGTCCAGCGACCCCGTCTGCATCGCAGCGTAGATCTCGTTGCTCGGCACCGAGCTGATGATCCCGCCGGCCGCCTTGAGCATCAGGTCCATCTCCCGCGACCCGCCGCGGACCTTCAGGCCCTTCACGTCGTCCGGTTGGACCACCGGCGCGCCGTGGGACGCCGTGCCGCCCGCCTGCCAGAGCCAGGTGACGACCTTGACGCCGCGCTTGTCCAGCACGCGGTCCAGTTCCTGCCCGATGGCCTGGCGCTTCCAGGCGAGGCCCTGCTCGTAGCTCGTCACCAGGCAGGGCATCAGCCCGATGTTCACCTCGGGCACCTCGCCCCCGGCGTAGGCCAGCGGGTAAAGGCTCAGGTCCAGCGCGCCGCGGCGCAGCGCGGAGAACTGCGCCACGGTCTTCATCAGCGACGAACCCGGGTAGATCTCGAACGCCAGCTCGTTGTCGGTGCGCTTCTGCACCTCGGCGGCGAAGCGGCGCACCAGGCGGTCGCGGAAATCGCCCTGCTCCGCGGTGCCGCCAGGGAATTGATGGCTGATTTTCAACGTGCGGGCCGCGGCGCGTGCGCTCGGGGCGCGCAGCAGTGCGGGGGCGGCCAGCACAGCGCCCAGCGTGGCGCGGCGGGTGATCGGCATCGTTTGCTCCGGAATTTCTTATGTGTATCTTTATTGACGGATACGCTGGCCAGTTGCCGGGTGCAAGCCCACAGCGCGAACAGCCGGATAGGATATTGAACGGCAGGTCGCAGGCCGTCCCAGACCGCTTATTGCCCAGACCGCTTATTGCCCAGACCGCTTATTGCCCAGACCGTTTATCGCCCAGGCTGGGTTCATCACATTGAAACGGGTGCCACGTGACCTCTCGCGACTACCCTGCCCGTCCGCTCGTCGGCATCGGCGTGGCGCTGTTGAAGCCTCCTGCTGCCGCCTCGCTGAACAGGCCTGCAAGCGGGGCCGTTCTGCTGGTGCGCCGCGGCAAGCCGCCGGCCTTGGACCGTTGGAGCCTGCCCGGCGGCGCGCAGGAACTTGGGGAAACCGCGGAACAGGCGGCACGGCGCGAACTGGCCGAGGAAACCGGCCTGTTCTGTGGTCCGCTGATCTTGGCGGCGAACGTGGACAGCATCCACCACGACGCGAAGGGCCGGGTGCAATACCACTACACGATCCTGGACTTTGCTGGCCATTGGCAAGGCGGCGTGCCGGTGGCGGGAAGCGACGTCACCGATGCGCTGTTCGCACCGCTCGATGACCTTGGCCGCTATGAATTGTGGAGCGAGGCGCACCGGATTATCGACACGGCGCGGCGGCTGCTCAGCTCCGCTTCCGACGCGACGGCGATGCGCGGCCAAAGTTGAGCGAAGCGGCGGCGCCCCCGCAGATCAGCCCGATTCCCGCCGGGATCAGCCAAAGCGGCCGCAGCAGAAACGGCAGCTCAAGCCAAGTCCAGCTCCAAGCCGGGCTCTGCTTCTGTATCCAATTGAGCCAGGTGCCATCCATCAGCATCAGGCCCTGCCCGAGCGTCATGCCGAATGGCGTCAATGCGGCAATGGCGACCGCACCGACCAGGAACAGCGCGGCCAAAGCCGCGAAGATGCGTGACGCGATCATACAAACAGCTTTTCGTTCGGCATCCCGGAATACAGCCCGGCCACGAACTCGCCGTAGCCATTGTAGATGCGGGTCGGCACGCGCTGGTTTTCGCCCAGCAGGCGCTCGGTGGCCTGGCTCCAGCGCGGATGCGGCACGTCAGGGTTCACATTGGCCCAGAAGCCGTATTCCTGGGGCTGGATGCCTTCCCAGAACGTCACTGGCCGCTTATCGGTAAAGGTCATTTTCACGATCGACTTCACCGACTTGAATCCATACTTCCAAGGCAGCACCAGGCGGAGCGGCGCGCCGTTCTGCTTCGGCAGGGTCTTGCCATAAAGACCGGTCGCGATGAAAGCAAGGTCGTTGTTCGCCTCCGCCATGGTCACGCCTTCGACGTAGGGCCACTCGAAGCTGGGGAGGCGCAGGCCCGGCATCGTCTTGGGATCGGCCAGGGTTTCCATCACGACATAGCGGGCGCCTGCGGTCGGGCCGGCCAGGCCGACCAGGTCCCGCATCGGGAAGCCGGTCCAGGGCACGGTCATCGCCCAGCCCTCGACGCAGCGGTGGCGATACACCCGCTCCTCAAGCTGCACCTTCTTCATGATATCATCGAAGTCCACCGTCCGCGGCGTGCCGACCATGCCCTCGAACTTGATGGACCACGGCGACACCGGCAGCCGTTGCGCGGCGCGCGAGATCGACTTGTCCGTGCCGAACTCAAAGAAATTGTTGTAGGTCGTCGCGTCCCGCTCGGCCGTCAGGTCCCGGCCGGCATCATACTTCACGTTGCGCGGCGCACCCTGCGCCCGGACGGCGATGGGCGCCGCGAGCAGGGCCGCGCCCGCCGCCCCGGCCAGCACACGGCGGCGCCCCAGCATCAGCGACTCCGGCGTCGCATTGCGCTCCGGTATCTCCCAACCGTGAACTGTCTTGATATGCAAGGCGGCGCCCTCCGTGAGAGTACCCAATGCGCACGCAGTGCTTGTGCAATGCGCGTGCCGGGCATCGACGCCTGCCGCTCCCCGGCAGGTTGACCGTTATGTTGATTTCACAGGGTCGGTCTGCAAGGGTCCGGCCCAGGCCGCCTGCTCGCCGGCCGGATGGAGAACGCCCGATGAACCTTGCCGCCTTCCCACGCATCCGGCTGTGCCAGGCCCCCACCCCGCTGGAGAAGCTGCCGCGCCTCACGGAAGCGTTGGGCGGCCCGCAGATCTGGATGAAGCGCGATGACCTGACCGGCATGGGGCTGGGCGGCAACAAGGTGCGCAAGCTGGAGTTCCTGGTGGGCGACGCGCTGGCCCAGGGCGCCGACCACCTGGTGACACAGGGCGCCGTGCAGTCCAACCACGTGCGGCAGACCGCCGCGGTGGCCGCCAAGCTCGGCCTGGCCTGCACCGCCGTCCTGGAGCACCGGATCGAGACGAACGACGGTGCCTATCTCGGCAGCGGCAACGTGCTGCTGGACCGCCTGCTGGGCTGCGCCATCGAGTACCGGCCCGGCGGCACCGACATGCAGGCCACCATCGAGGAGGTCGGCGCCCGGCTGGCATCCGAAGGCGCCAGGCCCTACTTGATCCCCGGCGGCGGCTCGAACGCCACCGGCGCCTTGGGCTACGCGGCAGTCGCATTGGAGCTGGTGACGCAGGCGAACGAACTGGGCCTGCGCATCGACCGCCTGATGCACGCGACCGGCAGCGCGGGGACGCAGGCCGGGCTGGTGGCCGGGCTGCACGCCCTTAGCAGCCCCGTCCGCGTGCTGGGCATCGGCGTCCGCGCCCCGAAGCCGACGCAAGAGGCGAACGTCTTGCGTCTAGCGCAGGCGACGGCCGCGCATATGGGCGTGGACCGCCCGGTGCCGGCGGAAGCGGTCGAGGCCAATTGCGATTACGTGGGCGGCGGCTACGGCGTGCCGACGCCCGGCATGGCGGAAGCGGTGCGGATGCTGGCGCGGCTTGAGGGGATTTTCCTGGACCCCGTGTATTCCGGGAAGGGCATGGCCGGGCTGGTCGACCTGATCCGCCGGGGCGTCTTTTCGCCGGGTGAGAACGTGGTGTTCCTGCACACCGGGGGGTCGTCGGGGCTGTTTGGCTATGCGGAGTTCTTCAACGAGGCGGCATAGCGCCGCGGCAAGGAAGGCTGTGGATGAGCGACCTGTATGACGCCGACGTGCTGGAATGGTCCGAGCACCAGGCGCGGCTGCTTCAGCAGCACGCGGCTGGCAAGCCGGGCAATGAAGCGCCCGATTGGGCCAACATCATCGAGGAAGTCGAAAGCGTGGGCCGCAGCCAACTGTCCGCAGTCCGGTCCCTGCTGACGCGGGCGCTTGAGCACGACCTGAAGTGCAAGGCTTGGCCGCGATCCCGTGATGTGCCGCATTGGAGGGTCGAGGCACGCCGCTTCCGCATCGACGCGGCTGAAGCCTTTACGCCTTCCATGCGGCAGCGCATCGACGTGAACGGGCTTTACTGCAAGGCATTGAGCCTATTGCCCGAGACGATAGATGGCCAGCCCCCGCTGGCAGTCGATGCCGCCTGCCCCGTAACGCTTGACGACTTGCTGGAGGACGGACGCTGAACCGGGCAAGCCGTTGTTCATGTCCGAAAAGCATGGTGGGCCCGGTGGGACTCGAACCCACGACCACAAGATTAAAAGTCCCGTGCTCTACCAACTGAGCTACAGGCCCATGCCGCTGCCGCGGCCCGCAACCGGGCCGCGGGGCATTCCTATTACGACTTGGCGTCGGCCGCCACCTGCATGCGGATGATCTTGTCGGGGTTGGACACCTGGCCGCCCCCGCCGCTGCCGCGCTTGATCTTATCCACGAATTCCATGCCCTGCACGACCTGGCCCCAGATCGTGTACTGGCCGTCCAAATGCGGCGCCGGGGCGAACATGATGTAGAACTGGCTGTTCGCGCTGTTGGGATCGCCGGTCCGGGCCGCACCGACGGTGCCGCGCAGGAAGTGCGCGTCGCGGCTGAACTCGGCCGGCAGGTTGCCCATGTCGCTGCCACCGGTGCCGGTGCCGGTCGGGTCGCCGCCCTGGGCCATGAAGCCCTCGATCACGCGATGGAACACCGTGCCGTCATAGAATCCCTTGCGCGCCAGCGCCTTGACCCGCTCGACGTGCTTGGGCGCCAGGTCCGGACGCAGGCGGATAACCACCCGGCCGTCCTTCAGGTCCATGTACAGCGTGTTCTGGGGATCGAGGGCCGGTTGCTGGGCCGAGGCTTGTTCAGACATCAGTGTTCCCATCGCGATTGTTGCAAGCAAGTGCCGGCGCCGTAGGGCGAGGCTCATGGCGTTCTCCGTTGATGGCCAAGTTCATTCGGATAAAGCCGGCCCGGTCAAGCCGGGCGCACCCGCGCCAGCGTCCGTTCCAGCGTCAGGCTCGGCACGAAGCTGGACACGTCGCCGCCGAGCCGGGCGATCTCCTTGACGAAGCGGGACGAGATGAACTGGTGCCGCTCGCTCGCCATCAGGAACACCGTTTCCACCTGATGGTCCAGCCGGTAGTTCATCCCCGCCATCTGAAACTCGTAGTCGAAGTCCGACACGGCGCGCAGCCCCCGCACGATCACGCCCGCGTTGACTCGATGGGCGAGGTCGATCAACAGGCAGTCGAAGCTGACCACCTCGATCTCGGTGCCGGTGCGCGCGGCGATGGCGTCGGTTTCGGCGCGCACCAGCTCGACGCGTTCCTCCAATGGGAACAGCGGCGACTTGCCGGCGTTCTCCGCGACGCCGATCACCAGGCGGTGCACCACCCGGGCGGCGCGGGCAATGATGTCGGTGTGGCCGTTGGTTACCGGGTCGAACGTGCCGGGGTACAGCCCGACATGCCGGACCGGGCCGTGGACCACCGGAGCGGGGCGCGGCTCAAGCATCGGAAGGCTCCGGCTCTCCCGGCTCCTCGGACCCAGCATCCTCGGCCTGCGTGCCCGGCACCTCGACCACCGGGAACACGCTGGTGACGTGTTCCGTGTCGCCCAGGCGGAACATGCGGACGCCCATGCTGGCCCGGCCGGTCACGCGGACCTGATCGGCCGGCACGCGGATCAGCCGGCCCTCATCCGTCACCAGCATCACGTCGTCGCCGGGCCGGACCGGGAAGCTCGCCGCCACCGCCGTGCCGTTGCGCGGCGACAGCTTGATGTTGCTGATCCCCTGCCCGCTGCGCCGGGTCACGCGATACTCGGAGGCGGGCGTGCGCTTGCCGAAGCCCGCGTTCGTCACCGTGAGCAGGATTTCCCCGGCGTCGGCGATCTCCGCCACCGCCGCAGGGGACAGCGCCGGCTCTACCTCCTCCATCTCCTCGGCCTCAATCACGGCGCCGTCCTCGTCCGCCTCGGCCGCCATGTCCTCCCCATCGCCCGTCTCGACGTGGCGCAGCACGGATAGGCTGATGACCTCGTCCCCGGCCGCCCGGCGGATGCCGCGCACGCCGGAGCTGTCGCGCCCGCTGAACACCCGGAGGTTGTCGTCGCGGATCTGGAACCGGATGCAGCGGCCGGCCCGCGTCGCCAGGAACACGTCGTCGCCGTCCCGGCAGGTCGCGACGCCGATCAGCCGGTCGCCGTCGTCAAGCTTCATGGCGATCAGGCCGCTTGCCCGGACGTTGCGGAAATCGGACAGCTTGTTGCGCCGCACGTTGCCGCTGGCGGTCGCGAACACGAGGTGCAGGCTTTCCCACAAGCTCTCATCCTGCGGCAGCGGCAATACGGCGGTGATCCCGTCCGTGCCGAGTTCCGGCAGCATGTTCACCAGCGCCCGCCCCTTGGCGGTTGGGCTGGCCTCCGGCAGGCGCCAGACCTTCTCCCGGAACGCCTTGCCGCCGCTGCTGAAGAACAGCACCCATTGGTGGGTGTGGGCGTTGAAGCTGCGGGTCACGATGTCGTCGCCGCGGGTGCCGGCCGCGGTCCGGCCGCGCCCGCCGCGGTTCTGCTGGCGGAAGGTTTCCAGCGCGGTGCGCTTGATGAAGCCGTCCCGGGTGATGGTGACGACCATCTGGCCCGGCTCGATCAGGCTCTCGTCGTCCTGATCGACCACGGCATCGACGATGGCGGTCAGGCGCGGGCTGTCGAGTTCGACGCGGGCGGCCAGCAACTCGTCGCGCATGACTTCAAGGCGCCGCGGCCGGCTGTCCAGGATTTTCAGCAGGTCGCCGATCCGGGTCGCGACCTCGGCCAGCTCGGCCTGGATCTTGTCGCGCTCCAGCCCGGTCAGCCGGGCCAGGCGCAGCTCCAGGATGCCGCGCGCCTGCGCGTCCGTCAGGCGCACGGTGTCATCGACGATCTGGTTGCCGCTGTCGTCGATCAGCGCCAGCAGCGCCGACACGTCGCCCGCGGGCCAGGCGCGGTCCATCATGGTGGCACGGGCCGTGGCGGCGTCCGGGCTTTCGCGGATCACCCGGATCATCGCGTCGATGTTGGCAACTGCGATGGCGAGGCCGACCAGCAGGTGCGCGCGCTCCCGCGCCTTGTTCAGCTCGAACCGGCTGCGGCGCAGGATCACCTCCTCGCGGAAGGCGATGAACACCTCCAGCGCCTCCTTCAGCCCCATCAGCCGCGGGCGCCCGGCGTCCAGCGCCAGCATGTTCACGCCGAAGCTCGTCTGCAATTGGGTGAAGCGGTAGAGCTGGTTCAGCACCACCTCCGCCGTCGCTTCCCGCCGCAGCTCGATGACGATCCGCATGCCGTCGCGGTCGCTCTCGTCGCGCAGGTCGGTGATGCCCTCGACCGCCTTGGCGCGCACCAGCTCGGCAATGCGCTCCAGCAGGGTGGCCTTGTTCACCTGGTAGGGGATCTCGGTGACGATGATGGCCTGGCGTCCGCCCTTCATGTCCTCGATGGCCGCCTTGGCGCGCACGACGACGCTGCCGCGCCCGCTTTCGAAGGCGCTGCGGATGCCGGCGCGGCCCAGGATCAGGCCGCCGGTCGGGAAGTCCGGACCGGGCACGATCCGCGTCAGCTCGTCGAGCGTCGTTTCCGGCTCGGCGATCAGCGCCAGGGCGGCGTCGATGACCTCCGTCGGGTTGTGCGGCGGGATGTTGGTCGCCATGCCGACGGCGATGCCGTTGGCGCCGTTGATGAGAAGCACCGGGTAGCTGGCCGGGAGCACACGCGGCTCCAGGTTGCTCTCGTCGTAGGTCGGCGTGAAATCGACGGTGTCCTTCTCGATGTCGAGCAGGATGAAGTTGGACGCCCGGGACAGCCGCGACTCGGTGTAGCGCATCGCCGCCGGCGGGTCGCCATCGACGCTGCCGAAGTTGCCCTGCCCGTCGATCAGCGGCACGCGCATGGAGAAGGTCTGCGCCATGCGGACCAGCGCGTCGTAGATCGAGGCGTCGCCGTGCGGGTGGTAGTTGCCCATCACCACGCCGACCGTCTGTGCGGACTTGCGGTATGGCTTGTCCGACGTGTACCCGGCCTGCTGCATCGCGTACAGGATGCGGCGGTGCACCGGCTTCAATCCATCCCGCGCATCGGGCAGTGCCCGGCTGAGGATGACGGACATGGCGTAGTCGAG
>CAXTUQ010000126.1:0-11733 GCA_964247405.1 uncultured Acetobacteraceae bacterium | reverse complement strand
GGGCAGCCCGGCGCCGGGCGACCCTGGGCCGCGCCGTCGGCAACCTGGTCAACGCCGGACATTACGGCCTGGCCCGCGAGGCCGCGCAGTCGGCGGGCTTCGGCATTCCGGCCGGCAACGCGCCGCTGGACGGTGACGAGCGGGACCTCATGTTCAGCCTTGCCGTGCTGGAGGTGCAGACGGGACCGGACGGGCAGGCGCTCGGCGACTTGGCGGCGGCGCGGCGCGGCTTCATGCGGGTCCGTGCCTCGGCAGCGCCTGGATCGGACTTGTGGCGCGCGGCGCTGCGGGGCGAGATGCTGGCCGTCGATCTCGCGCCCACCGTGGACGGCGTGGAGTCGCTGGCCTCCACGGTTCTCGCGGCGCAGCCCAACCCCGAGGTGGCCCGGTGGGCATTTCCCAAGTTGGTCAACGCCGGCCGCTACGACGCCGCGCGGCGGGTGGCGCAGTCGGGCGCGTTGACTGAACCCGCGGCCGGGCAGGCGCTTGCCGATCAGGATCGGGATGTCGTGTTCTGCCTGGCGGTGCTGGACCTGCAAGGGCCGCAACCGTCGGGCGAGGCGCTTGCCGCGGCCCCGCGCCGGTTTGCGCGGGTGCGTGAGGCGGTCGCGCCGGGCCTGCCGCTCTGGTGGGCGGCGTTCCATGGCGAGATGCAGGCGATTGAACGGTCCGGCGACGGGCCTGCGATGGCCGCGCTCATCGCCTCGGTCGTCAAGGGCCATCCAGGGGTCAAGCTCGGCTATCCCGAGATGATGCGTTTGGTGAGCGCCGGGCAGCACGACGCCGCGCGGGAGGTGGTGCGCCGCTCCAACCTAGAGGCCGGCTTCGCCCAGCCCGGCAGCGCCTTGCCGCTCCATGCCCATGAGCGGGACTGCTTGTTCTTCCTGGCCGTCTTGGACGCGCAGATCGGCCCGGACGGCCGCGCCGCCGGTCAGCCGGCGGTGGGCCGCAGCCGCTTCGCCCGCGTGCGCGCCGCGACGCCGCCGGGTTCGGACCTTTGGTGGGCGGCGCTGCGCGGCGAGCTGCAATCGCTCGACCTGCTGGACGCGCAGGACGAGGCGGCCGTGCTGACTGCCGAGATCGCGGCGGCGCATCCCGGACTGGTCTTGCCGGACGACATCGCGGCCCGCATCGCCTCACCGGACACCGAGGCCAGGCGCGCCTAGCGTGGCCGCGAGCGTCCTGCGGCAGCTTCTCAGGCCGCCCTACCGCTACGTGCGGTATGAGTTGCTGCCCGCCATCGGCCACCTCCTCGTGAGCCGCCGCAGCCCGCACCGCTTGGTCAGCCGCTGGCCTGAAGGCGAGATGACGCTTGGCCCCAAGGTGTGCGTTTATGTCCATTGGGACGGCGCCGGGGACGTGCGGGACCACGTGCTGCATCACGTGCGCAGCCTGGCGGAGGCCGGCCTGTCCATCGTGTTCGTCACGAATGCCGGGTTCCTGCGCCCCGCCGCCATGGCCGCGCTGCAGGGCGTGTGCGCCGGCGTGCTGATCCGCAGCAACGTCGGGTATGACTTCGGCGCGTGGCGCGAGGGGTTCGAGATCCTGCAACTGCCGCGCCCGAACACCGAGATGGTCGTGATGGCGAACGACAGCGTTTACGGGCCGATGCGTCCGCTGCACGACCTGATCGGCGCGTTCGACTTCAGCCAGGCCGACATCTGGGGATGTACCGAAAGCTGGCAGACCCGCTACCACCTGCAATCCTACCTGATCGCCTTCAGCCCCCGCGTCGTCGCCAGCGAGGCCTGGCGCACGTTCTGGGCCACCGTGCGGCCGACATGGTCGAAGATGTGGCTGGTCCGCCTGTATGAGATCGGCCTGACCCAAGCGCTGCTCAAGGCCGGCTTCACCTGCCGGGCCGTCTGGCCGTATCAGCGCCTGGTCAACGACTTGGACCCTGACTTGCTGACCGACCACACGGAGGGCGGTCCGAACCTTGCGGACCCGACCGTGCGGGCACGGCAATACCAAACCCGGCACATCCGCAACTTGTCCGTGCTGCGCAGGCCGCTCAACCCGACCAGCGATCTATGGCGTCAATTGATGCAAACGCAGTTCCCGTTCATCAAGCGGGAGCTGCTGCGGGATAACCCGACCCACGTTCCGGACGTTGCGGAGTGGCGGGATGTCGCCGTGGCGCAATCCGCGACAAACCTCCAGCCGATCGAGCGGGATCTGCAACGCACGCTGAAGAACCGGACGCCCTGACCGCGTCCCCGCGGCCCGGCCGGACCGCCGGCCCCGCGTCAGGCCGAAAGCTTCTCCAACTCGCGCAGCACGCTTTCGCCCATGACGGAGGTGCCGACCTTCGCGGTGCCGGGCGCCATGACATCCGCAGTGCGCAGGCCGCTCGCCAGCACGTTGGTGCAGGCGCGTTCGATCAGCCCAGCCTCTTCCTCCATGTCAAAGGAGTAGCGCAGCAGCATGGCGAAGCTCAGCAACTGACCCATCGGGTTGGCGATGCCCTTGCCCGCGATGTCGGGGGCGCTGCCGTGGATCGGCTCGTACAGCGCATGGCGCCGGCCGGAGCCGTCGGGGGCGCCGAGCGTGGCCGACGGCAGCATTCCCAGGCTGCCGGTGAGCATGGAGGCCAGGTCGGACAGCAGGTCGCCGAACAGGTTGCTGGTGACGATCACGTCGAACTGCCGGGGGTTGCGCACCAACTGCATGGCGCAGTTGTCGGCATACATGTGGGACAGCGCAACATCGCCGTACTCCCGCTCATGCAGGGCGGTGACGACCTGGCGCCACAGCAGGCCGCTTTCCATGACGTTGGCCTTCTCGACGCTGCACACGCGGTTTTGCCGCTTGCGCGCCAGCTCGAACGCCACGCGGGCCACGCGCTCGATCTCGTGCGTCGAGTAGGCTTCTGTGTTGACGCCGCGCTGCTGCCCGTCCGGCAGGGTCTCGATCCCGCGCGGCTCGCCGAAGTACAGGCCCCCCGTGCTTTCCCGCACGATCATCAGGTCGAGGCCGCGGACCACGTCGGGCTTCAGCGTGCTGGCTTCCACCAGCGGCTCCAGCACGATGGCCGGGCGCAGGTTGGCGAACAGCCCCAGTTCCCGCCGGAGCGTCAGGATGCCGATCTCCGGCCGCATGTCGAAGCCCAGCTTGTCCCAGCGCGGCCCGCCGACCGAGCCGAACAGCACGGCATCGGCGGCACGCGCTTTCGCGACCACCTCCGCGGAGATCGGGGTGCCGCGCTGGTCGATGCTGGCGCCGCCGACCAGGTCCTCGCTGATGTCGAAGGTGACGCTGCGCCGGCGGTCCATCCAGTCGATCACCCGGCGGACCTCGCGCATTACCTCCGGGCCGATGCCGTCGCCGGGGAGAACCAGCAGCTTCTTGTTGGCAGCCATGTCGTGCGTGTCCTAAGTGGCCGTGATGCCGGGCATCCAAGGCGCCTGTTGGCGGAGGCGTGTCTCATAGGCGTTGATCGCCGGGGCGCGCTGCATCGTCTGGCCGATGTCGTCGAGGCCGTTCAGCAGCAGGTGGCGGCGCAGCGCGTCCACGGCGAACGGGATCTCCTCGCCGTTCGGCCGCACCACCACCTGACGTCCCAAGTCGATGGTCAGCCGCGCGTTCCCGCCCATGCGGGCGTCTTCCATCAATCGGTCGCACACCTCGCGCGGCAGCGCGATGGGCAGGATGCCGTTCTTGAAGCAGTTGGTGTGGAAGATGTCGGCGAAGCTCGGCGCGATCACGCAGCGTATGCCGAAGTCCAGCAGCGCCCAGGGCGCGTGCTCGCGCGAAGACCCGCAGCCGAAATTCTCATGCGCGATCAGCACCTCGGCGTGGCGATACGGCTCGGTGTTGAGCACGAAGTCCGGGCGCTCGGCGCCCGTGCCGTCGAAGCGCAGCGTGTCGAACAGGTGCACGCCCAGCCCGGTGCGCTTGATGGTCTTGAGGAACCGGGCCGGGATGATCTTGTCGGTATCGACGTTGGCCAGCGGCAGCGGCGCCGCGATGCCCGTCAGGACGGTGAACGCCTGCATTACGCCATCTCCCGCACGTCGGTCAGGCGGCCGGTGACGGCGGCGGCGGCGGCCATGGCGGGTGACAGCAGGTGGGTCCGCCCGCCGGGGCCTTGCCGCCCCTCGAAGTTGCGGTTGCTGGTGCTGGCGCAGCGCTGGCCCGGCTTGAGCTTGTCGGGGTTCATGCCCAGGCACATGCTGCACCCGGCCTCGCGCCACTCGAACCCGGCGTCCAGCATGACCCGGTCCAGGCCCTCCGCCTCCGCCTGCTGCTTCACCAGGCCGCTGCCCGGCACCACCAGGGCGCGCACGCCAGGGGCGACGTGCTTGCCGCGGGCGACCTGGGCGGCGGCGCGGATATCCTCGATGCGCCCGTTGGTGCAACTGCCGATGAACACGACATCGACCGGAATGCTCGACAGCTCCTGGCCGGGCGTCAGCGCCATGTAGTCGAGCATACGCTGCATCTGCGCCCGGGCGGCCTCGTCCGCGACGGAGGCCGGGTCGGGCACGGCGCCGGTGATCGGCAGCACCGTTTCCGGGCTGGTGCCCCATGTCACCATGGGCGCGATCTCCGACGCATGGAGCGTCACGACCCGGTCGTACTGCGCGCCGGGATCGGACGGCAGGGTGCGCCAGTACTCCACGGCTTGGTCGAACGCCTCGTCCTTTGGCGCGTAGGGACGGCCCTTGATATAGGCGAAGGTGGTCTCGTCCGGCGCGATCATGCCGGCGCGGGCGCCGGCCTCGATGCTCATGTTGCAGACGGTCATGCGGCCGGCCATGTCCAGCCCGCGCACGGCTTCCCCAGCATACTCGATCACGTGGCCGGTGCCGCCCGCCGTGCCGATGCGGCCGATGACCGCGAGCACCAGGTCCTTGGCGGTGACGCCGGGCGCCAGCGGCCCATCCACTTGGACCAGCATGTTCTTCGCCGGCTTCTGCAACAGGGTTTGGGTCGCCAGGACGTGCTCGACCTCCGACGTGCCGATGCCGAAGGCCAGGGCGCCCATCGCGCCGTGGGTGCTGGTGTGGCTGTCGCCGCAGACGATGGTCATGCCGGGCAGGCTGATGCCCTGCTCCGGCCCGATAATGTGCACGATGCCCTGGCGCGCGTCCCGCACGGGGAAGTACGGCACGCCGAACTCGGCGACGTTGGCCTCCAGCGTCTCGACCTGGATGCGGCTTTCGGGTTCGGCGATGCCTTGGCTGCGGTCGCTGGTCTGGATGTTGTGGTCCACCACCGCGATGGTCGCGTCAGGCCGGCGCACCGAGCGTCCGGCCAGCCGCAGGCCCTCGAACGCCTGTGGGCTGGTGACTTCATGCACGAGGTGCCGGTCGATGTATAGCACGCAGGTGCCGTCATCGAGGCGCTCGACGACATGGCTTTCCCACACCTTGTCGAACAGGGTCTTGGCTTTGTCCGCCATGCGGATCTCCTGGTGATGTTACTCGGCTGCTGCCGGCGTGGCAGGCGGCGTGGCCATCGATGTGACCTCACGCGCACGCTCGGCGATGCGGGCGGACTTGCCGCTGCGGCCGCGCAGGTAATACAGCTTGGCCCGGCGCACGTCGCCGCGGCGGACCACCACGATCTCGGCGATCGTCGGGGCATACAGCGGGAACACCCGCTCCACACCCTCGCCGTAGCTGATCTTGCGCACGGTGAAGTTGCTGTTCAGGCTCTTGTTCGAGCGGGCGATGCAGACGCCCTCGTAGGCCTGCACGCGGGTCCGCTCGCCCTCGACCACCTTGACCATGACCCTCAGCGTGTCGCCGGGCTGGAACGGCGGCACGGCCCGGGCGGCGGTGAGCTTGGCGACCTGCTCCGCCTCGTATCGCTGGATGATGTTCATGGGTGTCGTCCTTTCTTGAATAAACAGTTACGGTCCGGCGGGCGCGCTGTCCACGCGGGCGCGCCACAGGTCCGGCCTGCGTAAGCGTGTAACCTGCTCGGCCTGCGACCGGCGCCAGGCCGCGATGGCAGCGTGATGGCCGGACAGCAGCACGTCGGGCACGCTGCGGCCCTGCCACTCGGCGGGCCTTGTGTAGTGCGGGTATTCCAGCAGACCGGCGCTGAAGCTCTCCTCCTCGGCGCTGGCCGCGGCGCCCATGACGCCGGGCAGCAGGCGGACACAGGCGTCCAGCAGCACAAGGGCGGGCAACTCGCCGCCGGACAGCACGTAGTCGCCGATGCTGACCTCCTCGGCGTCCCGGGCATCCAGCACTCGCTGGTCCACGCCCTCATAGCGTCCGCACAGCAGCCGGACCCCCGCTCCCCCGGCCAGCGCCCGCACGCGGTCCTGCACCAACGGCCGGCCGCGCGGAGTGAGGTAGAGCAGCGGCCTGCCATCGTCGGGTCCGATGGCGGCATCCAGCACATCCGGGCGCATCACCATGCCCGCGCCGCCGCCGAACGGGGTGTCGTCCACCGTGCGGTGCCGCCCCTTTGCCGCGTCGCGGATGTCCCGCACGTCCAGCCGCCACAGCCCGGACGAAAGCGCGCGCCCGGCCAGCGACTGCCCGAGCGGCCCGGGAAACATCGGCGGGAACAGCGTCAGGACGGTGGCGTGCCAGCTCATTCGGCTGCCCGTGCCTCATCCGGCACCAAAACCTCGTCCGGGGGCGCCACGACCAGCGTCCCGGCCGCCACGTTGATGTCCGGCACGCAAGCCTCCGTGAAGGGCAGCAGCAACGGCGCCGCACCGTCCCGCTCGATCTCCAGGCTCGTCCCGGCGCCGTAGTCATGCACAACCGCCACGCGCCCTACCGGGCAGCCCGACCGGTCCAGCGCCGCCATGCCGACCAAATCGGCCAGATAGAACTCGTCCGGCTCCGGCGGCGGCAGGCGGTCGCGCTCGACGTAAAGCCGCGTGTTGGTCAGGCGCTCCGCCGCGCTGCGGTCCGCGAGGGTGCGGCCCTCGGCATCCGTCAGGGCCGCCACGCCCTCCCCGCGCCACGCCAGTGTCCAGGCCCGGCCGCCGTCATCCAGCAGCGGCCCATAGCCCGCGAGGTCCGCCGGGTTCGCGGTGTAGCTGTGGACGTGCACCAGCCCCCGCACCCCATGCGGCCGTCCGACGACGCCCATCAGGATGCGGCGGCCCGTCACGTCAGCCGGCGGCCTTCGCCGCACGCTCCTGCGCCTTCTTCTTCGGCGCGGACTGGACGGGCTGCTCGCGGTAGGTCGGCATCGGCGCCAAGCCGGCATGGCCGAGGAACTTCGCCACCCGCTCGGTCGGCAGGGCGCCCTGACCGACCCAATGCTGGATGCGCTCGCCTTGCAGGCGCACGCGCTCCTCGTGCTGCGCCGGCAGCATCGGGTTGTAGCTGCCGACCTTTTCCAAGAAGCGCCCGTCGCGCGGGCTGCGGCTGTCGGCGATGACGATATGGTAGTACGGACGCTTCTTCGCGCCGGCCCGTGCAAGGCGAATTTTCAGACCCATCAGATATTCCTTTGTGATTTGTTAATAAGGGCGGCGCTGCTGCTGCTTCGGCATCAACGCGCCCATGCCCTGCCGCATCAGCCCCTTCTGCCCCAGCTTGTTCATGCGCTTCATCATCGTGGACATGTCGTCGAACTGCTTCAGCAGGCGGTTGATCTCCTGCACGCTGGTGCCTGACCCGGCAGCGATGCGCTTCTTCCGGCTCGCCTTGATCACGTCCGGCGTGCGCCGCTCCTTCATTGTCATGGAGGAGATGATCGCCGCCTGCCGTTTCAGGACGCCCTGGTCGAGGTTCGCGTCCTCGATCTGCGCCTTCATCTTGCCGATGCCGGGCAACATGCCAAGGATGCCGGACAGGCTGCCCATCTTGCTGATCTGCTTGAGCTGCTTCGCGTAGTCGTCGAGGTCGAAGGCGCCGCGCATCATCTTGCGCGCCAGCTTCTCCGCCTCCTCCTCGTCCAGCGTCTCGCCGGCGCGTTCCACCAGGCCGACGATGTCGCCCATGCCGAGGATGCGGCCGGCCACGCGTTCCGGGTGGAACTCCTCCAGCGCGTCCAGCTTCTCGCCGGAGCCGGTCAGCTTGATCGGCGCCCCGGTGATCTGTCGCATCGACAGGGCCGCGCCGCCGCGGGCGTCGCCGTCCATCCGGGTCATGACGATGCCGGTCACGCCCACCGCGTCGTTGAAGGCGCGGGCGGTGTTGACCGCGTCCTGGCCGGTCATGGCGTCCACGACCAGCAGGGTTTCCGCCGGGCTGGTCGCCTCGCGGACGGCGCGCACCTCGTCCATCAGCGCCTGGTCGATGGACAGCCGCCCGGCGGTGTCGAGGATGACGACGTCGAACACCTCGCGCCGCCCGGTGTCCATAGCGCGCCGGGCGATCTCCACCGGGGTCTGGCCCGCCACGATGGGCAGGGACGCGACGCCGGCCTGCTGCGCCAACTGCTGCAACTGCAGTTGCGCCGCCGGGCGCTGCGTGTCGAGGCTGGCGAGCAGCACCCGCTTGCGGTCGCGCCGCAGCAGGCGCAGCGCGATCTTGCCGGAGGTCGTGGTCTTGCCGGACCCTTGCAGCCCGACCATCAGGATCGGCACGGGCGCCGAAACATTGAGATTTAACGGCACGGCGCCGGCACCGCCCAGCGCCTCCACCAGCACGTCGTTGACGATCTTGATGACGAGCTGCCCGGGGCTGACGCTTTCCAGCACCTCGGCGCCCAGGCTGCGCTCGCGCACCGTGTTCACGAAGTCGCGCACCACGGGGAGCGCCACGTCGGCCTCAAGCAGGGCCAGGCGCACCTCGCGCAAGGCGTCGGCGATGTCGGCTTCGCTCAGCGCGCCGCGGCTGCGCAGGCGGTCGAACACTCCGGAAAGCTTGCCCGACAGCGTGTCGAACATCACGTCACCCCAACAGAAAAGGCGTCGCTGCGCGAACCTTCGCGGAGCGACGTCATGACAAGGCCTTTACCTAGAACCCTCGGGTCCCGCCTGTCAAACAGGCGGCCCGGGATGCTGCGTCAGCGGGGCGCCAGCACCATGATCATCTGGCGGTTTTCCATGCGCGGCATCTGCTCCACCTTGGTCGCCGTTTCCAGCTCGTTGCGGATGCGCTCCAGCACCTTGATGCCGATGTCCTGGTGCGCCATCTCGCGGCCGCGGAAGCGGAGCGTCACCTTGACCTTGTCGCCCTCTTCGATGAAGGACTTCATGGCACGCATCTTCACCTGGTAGTCGTTCTCGTCGATGTTCGGGCGCACCTTGATCTCTTTGATCTCGATGACCTTTTGCTTTTTCTTGGCCTCGTTCTTCTTCTTTTGCTGCTCGTACTTGAACTTGCCGTAATCCAGGATCTTGACGACCGGCGGGTCGGCGTTCGGGCTGATCTCAAGCAGGTCAAGGCCCACCGCGTAGGCGCGCAGGATGGCGTCGCGGGCGGTCATCACGCCCTGCATCTCGCCCTCCTCGTCGATCAAGCGGACCTGGGGGACGCGGATGTCCTCGTTGACGCGGGGTCCGTCGCGGGACGGGGCTGCGGCGGTCATGGGTCCTCGGGCTATTGTACTCTCCTTTGGTGGTTCAGGTCTTCGCGGTCTGGGCGCAATACGCAGTATTGGACCAGCGCCGGGCGCGGATCAAGAAAATCAGCGCGGCGCAAGCCCATTCCTTAAATCGGGAGGCGTCGCCTCGTCTGCAAGCCGCGCCACGGCGTCCTCCAGACCCAAGACCTCCTGCGCTTCCCCGCCCAGGCGACGCAGCGCCACGGTCCGCTGCTCGGCCTCGCGGCGGCCCACCACGAGAATGGCCGGGACGTGGGCCAGGCTGTGCTCGCGGACCTTGGCGTTGATCTTCTCGTTCCGCGTATCCACCCGCACCTCCAGCCCACGCATCCGCAGCGCCAGCGCCACGTCGGCCGCGTAGTCGTTCGCGTCCGACACGATGGAGGCGACCACGACCTGCACCGGCGCCAGCCAAAGCGGGAAGCGCCCGGCATACTGCTCGATCAGGATGCCAAGGAACCGCTCAAAACTGCCGAGGATCGCGCGGTGCAGCATGACCGGGCGCTGCCGCGTGCCGTCCTCCGCCACATACTCGGCGTCCAGCCGCTCCGGCAGCACGAAGTCCACCTGCAAGGTGCCGCACTGCCAATCGCGGCCGATGGCGTCACGCAGCACGAATTCCAGCTTCGGACCGTAGAACGCCCCCTCCCCCGGGTTGAGTTCATATTCCACCCCGGCCGTGGCGCAGGCTTCCTTCAGCGCCCCTTCCGCCCGGTCCCAGGTGGCGTCCGTGCCGGCGCGCGCCGCCGGGCGGTCGCTGAACTTCACGCGGAAGCTGTCGAAGCCGAAATCGCGGTAAACGGAGGACAGCAGCGCCACGAAGGCCACCGTCTCGTCCGCGATCTGCGCTTCCGTGCAGAAGATGTGGGCGTCGTCCTGGGTGAAGGCCCGCACCCGCATGATGCCGTGCAGCGCGCCGGACGGCTCGTAGCGGTGGCACGCGCCGAACTCCGCCATGCGCAGCGGCAGCTCGCGGTAGGAGCGCAGCGCGTGGCGGAAGATCAGCACGTGGCACGGGCAGTTCATGGGCTTCAAGGCAAGCGTCGTGTCCTCGTCCTCCACCCGGGCGATGAACATGTGCTCCTTGTAGTTGTCCCAGTGCCCGCTCGCTTCCCACAAGCGGCGGTCCACCAGTTGCGGCGTCCGCACCTCCTGGTAGCCGGACGCCTCCAGCCGGCGGCGAAGGTAGCGTTCCGCCGTCCGGTACAGCGTCCAGCCCTTGGGATGCCAGAACACGCTGCCCGTGGCCTCCTCCTGGATGTGGAACAGGTCCATCTCGCGGCCGATGCGGCGATGGTCGCGGCGCTCCGCCTCCTCCAACTGATGCAGGTAGGCGTCCAGCTCCTTCCCGTCGCGCCAGGCTGTGCCGTAGATGCGGCTCAGCATGGCGTTGCGGTGGTCGCCGCGCCAATAGGCGCCCGCAACCTTCATCAGCTTGAACGCCGTGCCCACGTCCCCCGTGCCACGCATGTGCGGTCCGCGGCACAGGTCGATCCAATCGCCTTGCTTGTACAGCGTGATGGTCTCGGCAGCCGGCAGGTCGCGGATCAGCTCCGCCTTGTACGCCTCGCCGCGGGCGCCGAAGAACCGCATCGCCTCCTCGCGGTCCCAGACCTGGCGCTCGAACGGGGCGTTGCGGGCCACGATCTCCCGCATCCGCGCCTCAATGGCGGCGAAGTCCTCCGGGGTGAACGGCTCGTTGCGGGCGAAATCGTAGTAGAAGCCGTTCTCGATGGAGGGGCCGATGGTGACTTGCGTTCCGGGGTAGAGGCCCTGCACCGCCTCTGCCAGCACGTGCGCGGCGTCATGGCGGATCATGCCGAGCGCCTCCGGGTCGCGCCGGGTCACAAACACGACGGCGGCGTCCTCCTCGATCACGCGGGAGAGGTCGGAGAGCGCGCCGTCCACCTTCATGGCGAGCGCCGCGCGGGCCAGGCCGGGGCCGATGGCGGCGGCGATCTCGGTGCCGGTCACCGGTGCGTCGAAGCGGCGAGCCGAGCCGTCGGGCAGGGTGATGGCGGGCATGGCGTGAGCCTTTCATGAACGGACTGGGTGTTTCCTATGGCCTCCGCCCGGCACCGCCGCAACCCCGGCCGGCGCGTGTCAGGCCAGCAACTCCCGATACACGTCCAAGGTGGCGGCCTGCATCGCGGCGGTCGTGTAATGCGCCAGGACGCCGGCCCGCGCCCGCGCGCCCATCGCCCGGCGGTCCGCCGGCTGCATGGACAGCGCGCCGTCCAGCGCTGCCGCCAGCGCGCC
>CAXTUQ010000125.1:0-11797 GCA_964247405.1 uncultured Acetobacteraceae bacterium | reverse complement strand
CCCTTGCTTGCGGCCGGGGCAGCCGCGGTAGAACGGCACGGTCGGTCAGGCGGCGATGGCCGGGCCTAATCCACGATGCCGGTCTGCTGTTCTACAGCGTTTTGCGTCCCGGCTGGGACGCAAAACGCTGTAGTTCTTTGTTTGACGAGCACCTTCACGCGGGCCGCTTGTCCCAAGCGTCCCGCGATCTGCTCTAACGGCACCACTCTCCCCCGGCCTCTTGAGAGGAGGCCTGCTCCATTGTCTTGTTTGCGGGGATGCCGCCCCGGCGCGACCGCGCGGGAAAGACGACCTTGGCGCCGGGTTGGTAGGAAAAGCCCTGCTCCTCGCTGCACGGTCCCGCCGGGGTCAGCCAGAACGTGTAGCCCCCGGCCGGTTGAGCGAGGATGCGGGCCTCACACCTGGCGTTGGGATTGGGCGCGTCCATGTGCTCCCGAAACGTCCATCCTCCGGCATCGGGATGGGCCACGCCTCCCGTGCCGAAGAAGTGACCGCGTGACGACCATGAGCTTAGGTTGAATTCGAGGTCGTTCCCCGAATGCCTCGCTAGGAACGTGGTGGTATTATTGTCGATGCAGTACTTGTCGCCGGACGTCGGAGCAGCGCCGGCAGGAACGGAGCAGACAAGGGCGGCCAGGAAACCAGCTCTAGCGAACATGACCGACCTCCATTTCCTAGCATTTTATCTTCATCGATCTTGGGCGGAGCGCAAGACGGGCACCGAAGAGGGCTTCGGATTTCTATCCTGAGTTTTGCTGAGCGAACCAACTCACCTCGTGCTTGGAATCCGAAGCATGGGGATGAGATCACGAGCCTTCGCTCAACGGTGCCGTTTCCCGCTGCGCCTGCAAGTGGGCGGCGCGGCTCTGCACCTCGACGAAGATCCGGCGCACCTCGGGGAACGCCGCCTTGATCTCGCTCTCGATGCTGCTCGTGGCCTGCTCCGCCGCCTCGGACGGCATGGCGTCGTCGAAGTCGAGGCTGATCGCGGCCAGCACGTCGCGCGGGCCGAAATGCATGGTCAGCACCTCGTTCACGCCGCGCACGCCGGGGCTGCGGGCCACGATGCCGCGCAGGCCCTCGCGCACGGCCGGGTCGGCGGCCTCTCCCAGCATCAGGCCCTTGCACTCGGCGGCCAGGAACGCGGCCACGCCCGCCAGCACCAGGCCGATCAGCACGCTGGCGACGCCGTCCAGGCGGGGAAGCTGGAAGATCTCCGCGCAGGCCAGGCCGGCGCCCGCGATCAGCAGGCCGACGAGGGCGGCGCTGTCCTCCAGCAGCACGGTGAACACGGTCGGGTCCTTGCTGCGCCGCACCGCCTCCAGCAGCCCGGCGGACCGGTTCCCGGCACGGAAGGCACGGAACGCCACGAGCCAGCTCGCCCCCTCGAACACGAAGGACAGGCCGAGGACGATGTAGTTGACGAGGGTGTTCTCAACCGCGTGCGGGGCGCGGATCTTGTCGATGCCCTCGAAGATCGACACCCCGGCGCCCAGGCCGAAGATCAGGATCGCCACGACAAAGGTCCAGAAATACAGCTCCAGCCCATAGCCGAACGGGTGCGCGGGCGTCGCCGGGCGGCCGGAGCGGCGCAGGCCGTACAGCATCAGCACCTGGTTGCCGGTGTCCACGGAGGAATGGATGGCCTCGCTCAGCATGGCGGCGCTGCCGGTCCAGGCCGCGGCACCGAACTTGGTGAGCGCGATGGCCAGGTTGCCGGCGAGGGCGGCGTAGATGGTGGTCTTGGACTCGTGCGCCATCCGGGCGTAAGTGCCGCGTCGGTGCCCGGGTTGCACGGCGACGTCATCGGGCCGCGTCACGTCGCCGCGGCCTTGCGAGGCTAGGCCTGCCGCATCCCGTCAACGAACACGTCCACCAGGCGGCGCACGTTGCCCTGCCAGCCCGGCTTGTCGTGCGTGTAGCACAGGCCCACGATCGTCCGCAGGATGTCCTCGGCGCTGATGTCGCCGCGGATCGCCCCCGCTTCCGCCGCGCGCCGCAGCAGGGTTTCCAGCGCCCGGCCCAGCCGGCCCATGGAATAGGCCGAAAGGCCGGACGAGGCGTGCGCGGCGACGGCGAGGGCGGCGGACATGCCCTTCTTCGTGGCCACGAACTCGACATTGGCGTGCATCCACCGGCGCAGCGCCTCCAGGGGCGGCAAATCCGTCCCGAACTGCTCCGCCAGTTCCGCCAACTGTTCCACCTCGCGGCGGTACACCGCCTCGAACAGGGCCTGGCGGGTCGGGAAGTGCCGGTACAGCGTGCCCACGCCGACACCGGCCCGGCGAGCCACCCCCTCAAGGCTGCCGGCTGGGCCGCCTTCAGCGAACACCGTTTTCGCCGCCTCCAGCACCCGCTCGCGGTTGCGGACGCTGTCGGTGCGGGGCTTGCGCGCGGGCTTGGCTGGAAGAGCGTCGTTCATGCCGGCTCAGGTTTGCTCCACTTGCAAAGCGGAGGGTGCCTCCGTATTTGACCTCGCATCACAGCTCTGATCGGAGAAACCGCATGGGCCTGTCAATCACCCTCACGATCAACGGTGCCGAGCGGGCCATCACGCTCGACGATCCCCGCATCACGCTGCTGGACCTGCTGCGCGAGCGGCTGGACCTCACCGGGACCAAGACGGGCTGCGACCGCGGGCAGTGCGGGGCCTGCACCGTGCTGGTGGACGGACGGCGGGTGAATTCCTGCCTCGCGCTGGCGCTGAGCCATGACGGCGCCGACATCCTCACCATCGAAGGCGTGGCGCAAGGCGAGCAGCTGCACCCCGTCCAGGCCGCCTTCATCGCGCATGACGGCTTCCAATGCGGCTTCTGCACGCCGGGCCAGGTCATGAGCGCGATCGGGATGATGCGGGAAGGCCAGGCTGGCGACGACCCCGAGCGGGTGCGCGAGGCGATGAGCGGCAATCTCTGCCGCTGCGGCGCCTATGTCGGGATCACGGAGGCGGTGCTGGACGCGCAGCGGAGCATGGCCGAGTCTGAAACAGCGTCGGGCCGGAGGGACGCGGCATGAACCGCTTCGAATACGCCCGCCCGGCGACGCTTGCCGAGGCCGTCGCGGCAGGAGCCATGCCCGGGGCCGCATTTCTGGCCGCCGGCACCAACCTGCTGGATCTGATGAAGGGCGGCACGATGCGCCCCGGCCATCTGGTCGACATCAGCCGGCTGCCCGGGCTGGATAGGATCGAGCGGCTGAGCGATGGCGGCGTGCGGATCGGCGCGCTCGTGCGCAATGCGGACCTGGCCCACGACACGGACTTCGCCCGGCGGTTTCCAGCCGTGGCGGAAGCGCTGCTTTCGGGCGCCTCGGCCCAACTGCGCAACGGCGGGCGGCAACCTGCTGCAGCGGACCCGGTGCGCGTATTTCTACGACACGGCCAGCGCCTGCAACAAACGCGACCCCGGCGCCGGCTGCGACGCCGTGCATGGCGAGAACCGGCTGCACGCCGTCCTGGGGTGGAGCGGGCACTGCATCGCCACCCACCCGTCCGATTTCTGCGTGCCGCTCGCCGCGCTCGACGCGGTGGTGGAAGCAGAAGGCCCGAAGGGTCGGCGCGACATCCCGATGGAGGGCTTCCACCTGCTGCCCGGCGGCACGCCGGAGCGGGAAACGGTGCTCGAACCTGGCGAGCTGATCACGGCGGTGCGCCTGCCGGCCGAAGCCGCCCGCTTCGCCGCGAACGCCCGCTACCTGAAAGTCCGCGAACGCACGTCCTACGCCTTCGCCGTCGTCTCGGCCGCCGCGGCACTCCGCCTGGAGGGCGGAATGGTCGCGGAGGCCCGGGTGGCGCTGGGCGGCGTCGCGCTGAAGCCGTGGCGTGCCCGCGCGGCGGAGGCCGAACTGGCCGGCGCGCGTCCGGACCCTGCCGCCTTCCGCCGGGCGGCCGAGGCGGCGCTGGCTGATGCCAAGCCGTCCGGCGGCAACGCCTTCAAGATCGAGCTTGCCCGCCGCATCGTCGCGCGCGCGCTCGCGTTGGCCGCCGCGGGCACACCCGAGCGCATGCCCGCCCTCCCCGCCTCGCCCTTCTCCGGAGCCGCCACCCATGCCTGAGATCACGCTTACGCAAGCCCCCGCGCATCTCCGCATGGGATCGAGCATCGGCCAGCCGCTGACCCGGCGCGAAGGCGTGCTCAAGACCACCGGCGCCGCCCGGTTCGCCGCCGACAACCATCCGCCCGGCATGGCCTATGCCGCGCTCGCCGTCAGCAGCATCGCGCGCGGCCGGGTTTCCGCGCTGGGCGTGGCGGCGGCGAAGGCCCACCCCGGCGTGATCGAGGTGATGACGCCCGCGAACGCGCCCAAGCTCGCGCTGGACCCGGACGCGAAGACCAACCCGTTCATGTTCCGGCTCGACGTGCTGCAGAACGACGCCGTGCGCTACGCCAACCAGCCGATCGCCGTCGTGGTGGCGGACACGCTCGAGGCCGCGACCGAGGGCACCGCCCTGCTGGCCCCTCAGTACGAGGCCGAGCCGGTACGCACGGGCCTGGACTCGGCTGACAGCTTCGCACCGCCAGCCGTCGGCGCCGGCAGCCCGGCCGAGGAGAGCCACGGCGACGTCGCGGCCGGGCTTGCGGCGGCGTCGGTGCGGATGGAGGCGGTGTATGACACGCCGGCGCAGTACCACAACGCGATGGAACCCCACGCCATCGTCGCGGCCTGGGACGGCGATACCCTGTCCATCGACACGCCGAGCCAGGGCATGGCGATGGCGCAGGCCCGCATCGCCGGGCTGTTTGGCGTATCACCAGAAGGCATCCACATCCGCAGCCCGTTCCTGGGTGGCGGCTTCGGCTCCAAGGGGCTGGTTTCGGGGCCGCAGGTCCTCGGCATCATGGCTGCCCGCCTCGTCGGCCGCCCGGTGAAGCTGGTGCTGCGGCGCGAGCAGATGTTCGGTCCCGTCGGGCACCGCGCGCCCACTCGGCAAACTTTGCGGATGGGGGTGGACGGCCAGGGCGCGCTGACGGCGCTGAGCCACCACGCCAAGACCGCCACCAGCACCTTCGACGATTTCATCGAGCCGGCAGCCAGCGCCTCGCACACGCTTTACGCCAGCCCGGCGATCACCACGTCGTACGAGGCGGTGCGGATCGACACGGGCACGCCGCTGTTCATGCGCGCGCCCGGCGAGGCGCCGGGCAGCGCCGCGCTGGAGAGTGCCATCGACGAGATGGCCCTGGCCTGCGGCATGGACCCGCTCGCGTTCCGGCTGAAGAACTACGCCGATGTCGAGCCGCTCAGCGGCAAGCCGTTCTCCTCCAAGGCGCTGCGCCAATGCTACGAGCAGGGCGCCGAGCGGTTCGGCTGGGCCAAGCGCCCCTTGGCGCCGCGGCAGGTGCGGGACGAGGCCGGCCTGCTGGTCGGCTGGGGCATGGGCACGGCGACGTTCCCGGCGCTGATGTTCCAGGGCCAGGCGCGGGCGGTGCTGCGCGGGGACGGCACGGGGGTGGTGGAAACCGGGGCGCACGACATGGGCCAGGGCGCCTGGACCGCCTTCGCCCAGATCGCCGCCGACTCGCTGGGTCTTGACCCCGAGCAAACGGAGTTCCGCTCCGGCACGTCCGACCTGCCGGACGCGGGGATCGCAGGCGGCTCGGCCCACACGGCGACGGTGGGCGTGGCGATCCACGGCGCCGGGGCGGAGGTGATCGCCAAGCTCGCGGACCTGGCGATGGGCGACGAACGCTCGCCGCTGTTCGGCGCCGGCAATGCGGGCGTGATCGCGCGCGGCGGCCGGCTGCACCGTCGCGACGACGAGGCGCGCAGCGAAAGCTATGCCGACATCCTCGGCCGCGCCGGCGTGGCGGAGATCGAGGGGCACGGCACCGGCGCGGCCGACCCGGCGGCGCAGTCGGCCTACGCCATGCACGCGCACGGAGCGGTGTTCGCCGAGGTGAAGGTCGATCCGGATTTCGGCCAGGTGCGCGTGACCCGGCTGGTGGGCGCGTTCGCCGCGGGCACCGTCGTCAACCCGCGCCTGGTCCGCAGCCAGTACTATGGCGGCATGATCTGGGGCGTGTCCTTCGCCCTGCACGAGCACGCCGTGATGGACAAGCGCTCCGGCCGCCCGATGAACCCGAACCTGGCCGAGTACCACGTGCCGGTGAACGCGGACGTGCCGAGCATCGAGGCGATCCTGGTCGAGGAACAAGACCGCCACGTGAACGCGCTCGGCATCAAGGGCGTGGGAGAGATCGGCATCACGGGCACGGTGGGCGCCATCGCCAACGCGGTCTGGCACGCGACCGGCGTGCGCGTCCGCAGCTTCCCGATCACGCTGGATCGGCTGATGGACGCTTAGGGCAGCGAGCCCCGCGAAAACTGTCCGCCTCAGCCCCTGCTAGACGGGGAGGAAGCGCCCCGGCTCAGAACGCGTAGCGCACCCGGCAATACGGCATCCGTGCCCGCAGCCGGTCCAGCAGGCGCCCGAGCCATTGGCCCTTCCACCCCGTGCGGTAGCGCAGGTTGGCCTGACCGTTCTCGCTGTGCTTGGCCTCCTGAAGGTCGGGGCGCCAAAGCAGCGCCTCCGCCTTGGGGTGCCAAAGAAGGTTGACCTCGTGCAGCGCCGCGTTGTGCGTCAGCATGATCACCTCGCACGCAAGCTGCGCCTTGGCCGGGGCGCTCAGCCGGTCGTCGAGTTCCTGGAACAACTCCTCCCATGGCGCTTCGAAGCCCTCGCGCACCACCACGGGCGAGAAGTTCAGGTGCGTCTCGTAGCCGGCCGCGACCAAGTCGTTGACGAAGCCGATGCGCTCGGCCACCGGCGCCGTCCGCACGTCCAGCAGCTTGGCGTCGGCGTGCGGCATCAGCGACACGCGCACCCGGGTGCGGCCCTGGGGATCGTAGCCGAGCAACGCCGGGTTGACCCATTTGGTGGCAAAGCTGCCTTTGGCGTGCGGCAGGGTGCGGAAAGCGGCGACCAGGTCGCGCACGTTGTCCGAGATCAGGGCGTCCACCGACAAATCGCCATTCTCGCCGAGGTCGTATACCCAGGCCGCGGGGTCCACCTGGTTCGGCTCCCGTTTCGGCCCTTGCGCCCCGGCGTGGCGCCGGATGGCGGTACAAACCTGCTCGATGTTGACGAACACCGTCACCGGGTTGCTGTGGCCCTTGCGCCGGGCGACGTAGCAGTAGGCGCAGGCCATGGCGCAGCCGTTGCTGGTGGAGGGCGCGATGAAGTCGGCGCTGCGCCCGTTGGGACGGAAGGCCAGGCCGCGCTTGGTGCCGAGCACCAGCGTGCCCTGCTTGGCCGACAGCCAGTCCCCGGCGTCGGCGTCGCGCAGCGTGGGGATGCGCCAGTGCGACGCGACCGGGATGCGCTCGGCATGGGGGAAGCGGCCCAGGATCTCGCGGCCGCGCGCAAAGCCCTCCACCTCCGGCTCCAGCAGGATCGCGCGGATGTCAAGCAGGTGCCGGGGCAGAGCGGGGGCGGCTGTCATGCCGAGCATGTGGGATGCCGGGCCGCAGGTTGGAACCGGAAGGCTGGGGCGCCTGCCTGCATCGCCATCCAGCCCCGTTGCGTGCGAGAATGCCGGCGATGGGAGGGCCAGGCCTTGGAGGACGATGACGAGGACGGCCCGCCGCGGCTGCCCGGCGGCAAATTCCATATGACCCTCGAAGGGCACGGGCGCCTGCGGACGGAGCATGCCGCCCGCCGGGCCGAGCGGCACCAGGTCGTCGAGGTCGTGTCGTGGGCCGCCGGCAACGGCGACCGGAGCGAGAACGCGGACTACAAGGAGGGCAAGCGCCGCTTGCGCGAGATTGACCGGCGCCTGCGTTTTCTCGACCGCCGGCTGGCCCATGCCGAAGTCGTGGACCCCGGTGCCCAGGCCCAGCGCGACCGCGTGTTCTTCGGCGCCACCGTCACCTACCTGACCGAGCGCGACGAGGAAGTCACCGTCACGATCGTCGGCGTGGACGAGGCTAGCATGGCGGAAGGCAAGATCAGCGTCGGCTCACCCATGGCGCTGGCGCTGCTGGGCGCGCGCGTGGGCGACGAAGCGCGGGTGCGGACGCCGCGCGGGCCGGAGGTGGTCGAGGTCATGGGCATCCGCTACCCGGAGCCACGTCCCGGCGGCTGATCCGCGTGCGCCCGGCCTGGCCAGGACGCCAGTTCGGGGGAAGTCGGTGAACCAGATCGGCGGCGGCTTCAGCTTGGCGGCTGTCCATAATGCGCCGGCATGCAGCGAAGCCTGATGAAGCACTCGCCGAACTCGGTCACGCCGTCGAATGCGCCATCGCCCGTCATTCCGAAGCGGTCACCCGTCTTCAGGTCGGCGACGAGGCCCTGTGCCCCTTGCCAGATGCCGCCCGCGCGCAGCCACGCCTGCCTGCGTCAAGACCTCCTCAGACGCATTGTGCCCGGAGTGCGAAAAAACTGGGTTGCTTGCGTCCAAACGGGCTAAGAAGCGGTGACGGCTGGGCTGAGGGCGACCGCTCCTTCGCGTTGCCTCGACGACCCGCCCGTAAGGTTCGGAGAACGATCCTAGCAGGAGGGAACCATCATGGCGAAATGGATGCCGGACTCCACGTTCTACCCTTCGCCGCGCATGGCCATGAAGGCGCCGGCGGAGACGCTTGCCTACGTCGCAAGCTTCGATCCGACGCGCCAGGTGCCCGACGCCATCACCGTGGTCGATGTGGCGCCGGGTTCCGCCACCTTTTCGCAGGTGGTCGGCACCGTGCCGATGCCGAACGCGGGCGACGAACTGCACCATTTCGGCTGGAACGCCTGCAGCGCCTGCCTGTGCCCCAACGCGCCGCATCCGCATTCCGAGCGGCGCTACCTGGTCGTGCCCGGCCTGCGCTCGTCGCGCATCCACATCCTCGACGTGAAGGCCAACCCGCGCCAGCCGCAGATCGTCCGGGTGCTGGAGCCTGCGGAGGTCGCGGAGCGGTCCGGCTACACGCGCCCGCACACGATCCATTGCGGGCCGGAGGGCATCTACGTCGCGGCCCTGGGCAACGCGCAGGGCGAGGCGCCGGGCGGCGTGTTCCTGATGGATCACGAGACGTTCGACATACGCGGCCAGTGGGAGATCGACCGCGGGCCGCAGCGGCTTGCCTACGACGTGTGGTGGCACCTCGGCCATGACACGATGGTCACCAGCGAGTGGGGCCTGCCCGCCAGCTTTGAGAACGGCCTGGTCCCCGAGATCCTGCTCGGCGGCCAGTATGGGCACAAGCTGCATTTCTGGGACCTGCACACGCGCAAGCACAAGCAGGAAATCGATTTCGGCGCCGAGAACCAGCTCGTGTTTGAGCTGCGCCCGGCGCATGACCCGACAAAGGCCTACGGCTTCGTCAACTCGGTGATCAGCCTGAACGATCTTTCCGCGTCGATCTGGACCTGGTATCGCGAAAACGGGGCCTGGGCCGTGCGCAAGGTCATCGAGATCCCCGCGGAGCCGGCCGATCCTGCCCTGCTGCCGGACATGCTGAAGGGGTTCGGCGCGGTGCCGCCGCTCGTCACCGACATTGACCTGTCGATGGATGACCGCTTCCTTTACGTCGCGTGCTGGGGCACTGGCGACCTGCGGCAATACGACGTGTCCGACCCCTTTGCGCCGAAGCTCACGGGAACGGTGCGGATCGGCGGCATCGCCTCCCGCGCGACGCATCCCAAAGCTCAGAATGGCAAGCTCAACGGCGGGCCGCAGATGGTGGAGGTCAGCCGCGACGGCAAGCGGGTTTATTTCACCAACTCGCTTTACGGCGCGATCGACGAGCAGTTCTATCCCGAGGGGATCGACGGCTGGATGGTGAAGCTCGACGCGAAGCCCGAGGGCGGCGTCGCCTTCGACCCCGGTTTCTTCATCGAATGGCCGAAGACGCACCGTCCGCACCAGATCCGCCTGGAGGGCGGCGACTGCTCGTCAGACTCGTATTGCTACAAGTGAGGCCGGGATCGGCGCTGCCGCCAATGCCGGCGCGGCCGAGATAAAGGGACGGTGGGGCTGGCGATGGAAAGCGCCTGGCCCTGGCTCGCCATCGCCGGGCTTGGCTTGTTCCACGGCCTCAACCCGGCGATGGGCTGGCTCTTTGCGGTGGCGCTCGGCATGCACCGGGGCGGCCGCCGGGCCGTGCTGCTGGCGCTGCCGCCCATGGCCGCCGGCCATGCGCTGTCCGTTTGGCTGGCGGCGGCCTCCGTGCTGGCGGTGGGCACGGTGGTTGACCCGGCGGCGGTGCGTCTGGCCGCGGGCGGCATCCTTGTGCTCTGGGCGGGGTATCATTGGGCCTACGGCCACCGCCATCGCGTGCGGGTCGGCATGACGGCGGGGGTCGTAGGCCTCGCCACGTGGTCGTTCCTGATGGCGACGGCGCACGGCGCCGGGTTGATGCTGGTGCCCGCCCTCGTGCCGCTCTGCATGGGCACGCCGGCCCTGGGCCAGGGATCGCTGCTGATCGCGCTCATGGCCATCGCCTTGCATACGGTCACGACGCTGGCGGTAACGGGGCTGGTGGCGCTGATCGTGCACGAGTGGCTCGGCCTTGCATTCCTGCGCCGGGGCTGGATCAACTTCGATTTGCTGTGGACCGGCGCGCTGGCTGCAACCGGCCTGGCGCTGATCGCCACGGCTTGAGGGGGCGTCAGCAGCCGGCAGCCGCCATAATGTCCCGCACCCTGGCAGCTAGGCCGTCCTCTTCGTCGCCCGGGCACGCGGCCGTTTGGGGGCGGCGTCTTGGTGTTCGAGCTTCGTCATGAACGTCTTGATCGCCGCGGTGCGGGACGCCGCGGCTTCGCTGGCCGGGCTGGCTCCGGATGAACCGGAATTGCCCTCGACGGCCTTCTTGGCCTCGCTGATCAGCCCGAATGCATATTCGCGGTCGATGCCTTGGTGGCGCATGCCGCCGATATTCAGCGGCCTGCCCTCCGACTTGCTGATCGCATTGACGATGTCGCGGACGAACGCCTCTGAGCTGTACAGTTCCATCGGCATGGTGGTTTTTCCCTTTCGTGAAGAAGCTGCATCCTGGGCTGACGGCAGCAGCCGTCAGCCCAGTTGCCAGAACATGATCGACAGCACGACGATAATGAAGCCGAGGACGGCTGCCCCGCCGGCGATGCGCGACGTCGCCGCCGCTGGCAAGGCCAGCCACCAGCCGAACTGCTTGCTGGCCCAGGGAACCAGCCCGTTGAGCAGCACGACGCTTGCGATGTTGCCGATCAGCAGCGCCACGGCGAACGGAATGCCCAGCCGCATCTGCAGGATCGGCACCTGCACGAAATGGCCGAACAGGAACACCACCGGGAACAGCATGAGAAGGACGACCATGTTCTGCTTCCAGACCGGCGGACCATTCCTGTCCGGCGCACCGACCGGAAACCACTGGTCGAAGCCCGAGCGCGTGATGCGGCAGTGAAAGCCCTCCGTCAGCGGCCCGGCTTCAGCAAGGATTCCCTGGCGGACAGGGGACTCCAACCACGCCTGCAGGTTCTCCTGCGTGTCGAAGCGGAGGATGGTCAGCCAATCAGCCTGAATGCCTGGAATCGGCGGCTCGAAGCGATACCCCACGAGGCCTTTGGCCGCGGTCTGCGCGACGGCGATCTTCTGCTCCCACTCGCGATAGGCGCGTTCGCAGCCGGGCTTCACGCGCGTTGACATGATGGCCGAGACCGGCGCGGACGCCGTTTCGGTGGCCGTGCCGGACACGACATGGACATCCGCGCGCCCGGTCAGCAGCGGCTGCACGATCGTCAGCCGCTCCAGACGCTGCTGCGAGTTCAGCCAGCCGACCGCGGCCACCGAGTCCGAGAAGCGCTGCATCACGACCCAGTAGTCCTGGGCGGGAG
>CAXTUQ010000124.1:0-11935 GCA_964247405.1 uncultured Acetobacteraceae bacterium | reverse complement strand
GCCGCGGGCGACGAGGCCTTCGAGCACGGCGACGCGCTCGCTGATGCCGAGGCTGTTGGCCTCGCCTGTTGTGCCGAGCACGCCCAGGCCGTTGCAGCCCTGGGCCAGCAGCCAGCGGCAATGGGCGGCCATGCGGTCCAGGTCAACCGACAGGTCAGCGTGCATCGCCGTCAGAACGGCCGCGTTCACGCCGCCGTACAGCGCATCCTTCATCATTCCGACCTCTGCTTGATGCGGCGCGGCACGCGCGGCGAGCGTCCGGGCCAGTCCACGACATGGTGCTCCAGCGGCCCGGCCCGGCGCTCGTTCACCACCCGGCCGCGCACCGAGATGCCGGCCGTGTGCACGGTTTCCGGATCGCCGGACACCAGCGGGTGCCACCACGCAAGGTCCTTGCCCTCGGCCAGACGGCGGTAGGCGCAGGTGGGCGGCAGCCAGTCGATGTCGTCCAGGGCGTCCGGGGTCAGCGCGACGCAGTCGGGAACCTTGGCCTGCCGGGTCTCATACTGGCTGCAGCGGCAGGTCTCGCCGTCCAGCAGGCGGCAGGACACGTTGGTGAACGACAGTTCTTCCGTGTCCTCGTCCCGCAGCTTGTGCAAGCAGCAGCGGCCGCAGCCGTCGCACAGCGACTCCCATTGCGCCTGCGTCATGCGTCCAAGCGGCGTCGTCGTCCAGAAAGGCCGGTCCATGCCGCACAGCTTAGCCAGCGCCGGGCGGAACGGGAAGGGCTACCGGCGCGGGACGCCGAGCGGCTGCTGCTGGATCGGCGCGGACCGAGGCGCCGGCTGCAGCGGCCCAGGCTGCAGCGGTATGGGCGGGGGCAAGGCGGGGGGCGACACCGCCTCGGCCTGCTGGCCGTACTGAATCAGCACCTGCCGCAGCGGGTCGGCGGCCGGGTTGGTCGCCTCCATGCCGAGCACGATCTGCTGCGCCGCCGCGGGCCGGCCGTAATAGGCCGCGTTCCAATCAGACTTGCTGCTCAGCAGGCTGCCGCTCAACGTAACGCCGGCATACAGACCGCGCGCCCGGGTGAAGCCCACGATGTCGGCGCGGAGCGCCGCCGTCGTCGCGCCCTCGATCCCGCCGCCCAGGTCCACGAAGGTGGCGCTGGCATCCGCGCCCAGCTTGAACTGGCTGTCCATGATCGCGCTCAGTCCCTTGTCGGACATGATCATCAGCATGACCTCCGCATCCTGGATGCCCGCCTGGAAGCCGATGCTGCCGCCGCCGAGGCCGTAGAACGCCGGCGCCGACCATGACCCGGCGGCGTCCCGCGCCACCAACACGCAGCTCCCGCCCTGGCCGCCGAACAGGAAGCCCGCCTTGAACACCTGGGGGCAGATCATCACGGCACGGGCGCGCTTCAGCACATACTGCGCGTCCCTGCCATCCCGGTCGTTCAGCATGTCCTGCGCCGCAAGCGTGGCGCGGTCCACCAACTGCTGCTGCTCAGACTGCGCATGCGCGGCCAGCGGCGCCAACGCCAGCGCGGCCAGCAGAACGACACGGTTCATCGGACATCTTCCTCTTTGAGACGCGCGATCCTAGCGCCGGATTATGGCGTTACCAAGCGGTGTTGAAGCGGCACCTCAACCAATTTGGTCCTCGAACCCGGGCGACTCGTTGACGGAGGCCACGCGCCATCCTTCCGGCAGGCGCTCCAGCCGGGTCAGCGACAGGTTGTAGATGGACAGGTGCAGGGAGCGGCGGGCGTCGATGTCCATCGCGTGGGCCACGGCGGCCCGGATGGCGCCGCCGTGGCTCACGATCACGACATCGCGCCCATCGTGCTGCTCGGCCAGGCGCTCCAGCGCCGCGCCGACGCGGACCAGGACGGCGTCGAAGGTTTCCCCGTTGGGCGGCTGCTCATCGGCGGCCAGCGGCCAGAACGGATGGGCCGGCGCGGACAGGAGCGGCGGCAGGGCGGCATGGCGCAGGCCCTGGTAGTCGCCGAGGTCCTGCTCGATCAAATCCGGCTCGACCGCGAGGTCCTGCGCCGGGTAGCCCGCCTTGAAGATCGCCTCCGCCGTGCGGCGCGTGCGGGACAGCGGCGTGCAGAGCCATGTCGCGGGCCGGGGCAGGCGCGCGGCCAGCGCCTGGTACATCGGCACCTGCGCCACCAGGCTGTCGGGGCAAAGCTGCACGTCCCGCACGCCATACAAGATCGCGCGTTCGTTCTCCGCCACGATCGCGTGACGGATCAGCCAGAAGTTGGTGGGCATCATTCGCCTATGCTTAGAAGCGCGCCGCGCAGCCGGGCCTGGCGGAACTGGGCTGTGAACAGCCAGATCCCGGCGGCCATCCAAACGACGTTGAGGGCCACGGCCCATAGGAGCTGATCCCAAAGCACGGTGCCGCCGAGCGCCGCCCTCATGCCCTCGAACACATGCGACGACGGCAGGGCGAAGGCGATGGGCTGCACCGCGGCCGGCAGCACGGACACCGGGTAGAACACCGCCGAGAACGGCGTCAAGCCGAACAGCACCGACCAGGCCAGCGCTTCCGCCCCGGCGCCATGGCGGAGGATCAGGCTGACCACGCCGAGCGCCACCCACCAGCCCATGACCATCAGGTTGGCGAAGAACAGCACGACGACCGGCCCCATGGCGAACAGGTTGAAGGCGTAGAGCAGGAAGGCGAGCAGGATCGCCGGCAGCACGCCGGTCAGCATGCGCAGCACGGAGATGCCGATCAGCGCCGACACCATCTCCCATGGCCGGATCGGGCTGACGAACACATGGCCCAGGTTGCGGGACCAGAGTTCCTCCAGGAAGCTGATCGCGACGCCCATCTGGCTGCGCAGCGCCACCTCCCACAGCAGCACGCCGCCCAGCAGCGCCCCGGCCGCCAAGACGGCCGTGTTGCCCGCCCGCCCGACCAGGAAGCTCGTCGTGAAGCCCCAGATGCACATTTGCAGGACCGGCCAGTACATCAGCTCCAGCAGCCGCGGCCAGGACCGGCGGTACAGCGCCATGTGCCGGTACGTCAGGCCCCAGATGCGCCGCAGCGAGCCGCGCGCGACCCCGCCCGTCATGCCGCGACCGTGCCGCGGTTACGGGCGATGTCGAGGAACACCTGCTCCAGGTCGTTCCGCCCGTAGCGGTCCAGCAGCTCCGGCGGCGAGCCGCTGTCCACGACGCGCCCTTGCTTCAGCATCAGCACGGAGTCGCACAGCCGTTCCACCTCCGCCATGTTGTGCGACGCGAGCAGGATGGTGCAGCCGCTTTCCCGCCGGTAGCGTTCCAGCCAGCCCCGCACCATGTCGCCGGTGTCGGGATCAAGGCTCGCCGTCGGCTCGTCCAGCAGCAGCACGTCCGGCCGATTGATCAGCGACTTCGCCAGCGCCACCCGCGTTTTCTGCCCTGCGGACAGGTTGCCGGCCGGGCGGTTCAGCAGGCCGGCCAGGTCGAGCTGCACTGCCAACTCGCGAATCCGCGCTTCCAGGCCGCGCACGCCGTAAAGGTGGCCATACACCCGCAGGTTCTCCGCGACGCTCAGCCGGGACGGCAGCGCGATGTAGGGCGAGGAGAAATTCATCCGGGCCAGCGCCGCGAACCGGTCGCGCGCCATGTCGTGCCCTAGGATGCGGATGCTGCCGGCGGTCGGGATCAGCAGGCCGAGCAGTATGGCGATGGTCGTGGTCTTGCCCGCGCCGTTGCCGCCCAGGAGGCCCAGCGTGCCGCCTGACGCCACGCTGAACGTGATGCCGTCCACCGCGGTCACGTCGCCGTAGCGTTTGGTCAGGCCCTGGACTTGGATGGCGTGCATGGCCGGGGATTAGGCGTCTCGGAACGGTTCGCCAAGGGCCGCTCCTATGCCGTCGCCGCGAGGGCGCGGCCCCCGAACAGGGCGAAGCCCTGGTCCCGCCCCCATTGCACGGCGTCGGCGTCGTCGGCCCGGCTCAGCATCCATTCGGCGCCCCCGGCCCGCAGGATGGCCGGCGCGAGCCGCTTCAGGTCCGGCGACCAGCGGAGCTGCACGAAATCCAGCTCCATCGTCGGCAGGCACAGCAGCGGCAGCAACGTCGCCGTGACGCCGCGCAGCAGCAGGCGGTAGCCGCGGGCCTGGGCAAAGCCCCGGGCAAAGGCGAAGGCGGCCGGGTCGGCCAGCACGTCGGCGGGCTGCATCTCCAGCACGACATGCCCGCGCAAACTGCCCGGCAGCACGGAGTCGAAGCGCAGGAACTCGGGGCTGAGAACGCTGTCCACATTCAGGCCAAGGCTGAACGGCCCGGCGCCGCGCAGCTCAAACGGCGCGGACAGCAAGGCCAGCATCCGGCTGTCGAGGACCCGGGTCAACCGGCGGAACAGCCAGGTGTCGGCCCGGATATCGCGGCCGGGCGCCAGAGTGTCGGCCAGCTCCGGAATGGACAGGGTGCGCCGCTCCCAGGCGAGGCGTACTTGGCCACCGTCCAGCCGGTGGACGGGTTTGCGCCGGGCGAACCGGGTCATGTCCGCGCCGGCCAGGTGCCGCTCCATTGCGGCCAGGGCGGCGGCGTCCAGCGGCATGCGGGGCGGGGCGACAGGAATGGCCTGCCGGCGGCGCGGGGCGGCTTCGGCGTCATCATCGCGGCCGGCGGCGGCCAGAAGCTCCGCGCCGTCGCGCGGCAGGTTGAACAGCCGGACGAGGCTTTGCGCCGTCGCAGGGCCAATGCGGAACCCGGTCCCGAGCAGGTGCTCCATGGCCTCCCGGGATTGTTGGAGCAATGCCGCCGCCGGGCCGCGCCAGCTCACGGCCAGCCGTCCCGTTGGCAGGTCATGCAGGCGGGCGCGTTCGGCCGAAAGCAGCGGATCAAGCGCATCCCGCATCAGCCGCAGGTGGTGCGGCCGTGCCAGCCGCGGCGGCAGCAGGTCGATGCGCAGCAGCAGGACGCACCGTTCCACGCCGGACGCCGCGCAATCGCGCACCAGGCCTTGCAGCGCCGCAAGACCGGGGAAACCGGCCGGCGTGTCCGGCGGCGATCCCGGAATGCCTGGACGATCCGGCCCCTTGCCGTTCATGCCATGACCGCCGAGCGGGCCGTGCGCGGGGAAGCGGCATCGAGCAGGGCCGGGTTGACGCAGCCCGCCCGCCCGGCCGGCCCTGTGGCGGAGGCACGCTCCACGCATTGCCGCAACAAGCAATGCCGGCCCGACCCGCAGGCGCCCATGCGGCTGGCGGCCAGCATCGTGTCCACCCAGCGTCCCTGGAACCGGCGGACGCCGTGCGCCAAGCCCCAGCTCAGGGCATCCTCCGTTTCAGCCCGGTCCAGCACGACCCGGCTTTCGCCGAGTGCTGCGACCGCCTGCGCGACCGCAGCCCCGGCCTCGGGCAGCCTCGGGGACCAGTCGAGCTTGACGAGGTCCGGTTCCAGCACCGCCGGCACGGTCAGGGCCAACGCGTGGTGCGACACGCCGTCCAGCACCAGCGACAGCCCGGCGAAGCGGAGGCGGATGCGGGCCGCCATGAACGCTTCCGGGTCCGCGCAGGCTTCGACGAGCGGGATTTCCACGGCGACCTGGGCGCCGATGGCCCGGCAAGCCGCGGCAAACTGCGCGAACGGCTCGGACAGGATGCCGGACAGCGTCAGGTTGAGGTGAAGCATCGGACCCACGCCCCGCGCCCCGGCCGTCAGCGGGCCGTTCGCCTGCAAATCCCGCCGAAGCACGTCCAGCATCCGGCGATCCAGCCGGCTGGCCAGGTGGCGGAACAGGAACGGGTCCGCGTGCGCCTGCCCCGTCGCGGCGATCCGGGCCTCCAGCACGGAAACAGAGAAGCTGATTTCCCGGAACAAGGGCTGCAAGCGGGCCTCTCGTCCCGGCACGAGCAGCACGGCGGTTTGCCGCTGCGTCAGGTCGGTGATGCGGCTGTGCTCGATCACGGACTCAAGAGCGTCAATCGTTTGGGCGCTGCCCTTCGGCTCGGCGGCAGGGCCGGGCGGGGCGTCCAGCACGCGGGCCTGGGCATAGCGCAGCAGGGCCGCGCCGTCCTGCTCCAGCGACCAGAGCGTGGTCAGCCCGGCGGGGTCCGGCACGTCCACCTGGAACCGCCGCGCCAGCGTGGCCGCGAGCGGGCACTCCCCGTCGTCGGCGCGGAACAGCAGCAGCAGGTCGTCGTTGTGCAGCGCGAAGACCTGGCCGGCCTGCCGCTGCGCCGCGTCGTCCATCACGGCGCGGGCGATGCGCCGGTGATGCGGGCGCGGCGCTGGCGCGGCCACCTGCGACAAGTGCAGCACGAGCGCCATCCGGCGGTGCGGCGCGCGCAGGGCACGCTCCACCGCATCCAACAGGTGCCGTCCGATGTGCTGGGCTGCCGCGGCCGTGTTTCCACGGGTGCTGGCGATGGCGCTGTGAGATTTCAGTGTCGTGGTCCCCGCTTGGTGAGGGTAAGATGCCGCATGATGATTACCAGCAGGTTAGCGAACTTCGCCTCCGCCTTCGGCATGGGTCCGCGGACGCCGGACCTTCCCCGTTTGGCGCCTGGGCGGCGAGTCTATGCCATCGGCGACGTGCATGGGCATTTGCCCCAGCTCCAGGCGCTGCACGAGGCGATCGCCAGGGATCTGAGCGAGCGCCCGGTCATACGGCCGCTGCTGATCCATATGGGAGATCTCATTGACCGCGGCCCGGATTCGGCCGGAGTGCTGGCACGGCTGTCAGCCGGGTCGCCGGTGCCCGGCGTGCCGATGGTGAACCTGATGGGCAACCACGAATGGATGTTCCTGTCGGCCTTGGCCCTGCAGGACCAGCGCGAAGCCGACAACTGGCTCGACAACGGCGGCGCCGAGACCCTGGCGAGCTGGGGCATGCGCCCAAACGTCCCGCTCGCACAGTGGCCGGCGCTGGTGCCGCGCGAGCACGTCCTGTTCCTCCGCGGGCTGGCCGCCTGGTACCAGCGCGACGGCTACGTGTTTGCCCATGCCGGGGTACGGCCCGGCGTGCCGCTGACCCGGCAAGTGTGGTCCGACCTGCTCTGGATACGCGGGCCGTTCCTGGACCGGCGCGGCCCCCTGCTGCCCGACGCGCCCGACCTCGTGGTCGTGCACGGCCATACGCCGCAGCCGGAGCCGACGCTGCGCGCCAACCGCATCGGCATCGACACGGGCGCCGGCCGCGGCGGCCCGCTGACCTGCGCCGTGCTGGACGGCGACGACGTGCGCTTCCTGCAGGCGGGGGCGCCCGGCGAACGCGACGCGTCGCAATGAAACGCCCCATGAAACGCCCCAAGAAACGCACTGGTGACGGCGACGCGCGACTTGCCACCCGCGCAGGGGGGCGGTAGCCCATGACGATGGACGACACATCCCAGCCCGGCCAGCCCGGCGGCGACCCAGCCCAGGACTCCCCCGGGGATTCGATGGCGCTCGACCAAGACGGCCTCGCCGACGCCGTCCGCCGCCTGGCCCGCACCAGCGTCATGGTGATCGGCGACGTGATGCTCGACCGCTACGTCTATGGCACGGTGGAGCGGATCAGCCCGGAAGCGCCGATCCCGATCCTGACGGTGGAGCGCGAGGTGGCGATGCCCGGCGGCGCGGGCAACGTGGTGCGCAACCTTACGGCACTCGGCGCGGCGGTGGCCTTCGTGTCGGTGGTGGGGGACGACCAGGCCGGGTCGGACCTCACCGGCCTGGTCGGCGGCCAGCCCGGCGTCGAGCCGTGGCTGCTGGTGCAGGGTGCCCGCGCCACCACGGTGAAGACGCGCTATGTCAGCCAGGGGCAGCAGTTGCTGCGGTCCGACCGGGAGGAAACGGGGCCGGTCAACCCGAAGCTTGCCGAGCGCATGATGCGAGTCGCGCACGACACCCTGGCGGCCACCTCGGTCGCCATCCTGTCCGACTACAACAAGGGCGTGCTGGCCGGGGACATCCCGGCACAGTTGATTGCCGCCGCGAAGGCCGGCGGGCGACGGGTCGTGGTGGACCCCAAGGGGCCGGACTACGCCCGCTATGCCGGCGCCGACGTGGTGACGCCCAACCGGCGGGAACTGGCGGAAGCGACGGGCCTGCCGGTCGATGACGAGGCCGCCATCGTCGCCGCGGCCACGGTGCTGCGCGAGGCGCACGGCTTCGGTGCCGTGCTGGTGACGCGAGCGGAGGACGGCATGACCCTGCTGGACGCCGACGGCGTCCATCACTTCCCGGCGGAGGCGCCGGAGGTGTTCGACGTGTCCGGCGCCGGCGACACGGTGGTTGCGACGCTCGCGGCGGCAATGGCGGCCGGATTGCCGCTGCCGATGGCGGCGCGTTTGGCCAACATCGCGGCCGGGATTGTCGTCGGCAAGATCGGCACCGCCGTCGCGCGGGAGGGGGACCTGCTCTCGGCCTTGAGCCCCCAAGGCGGCGCGCTGCGCAAGGTGGTGACGCTGGAGGCCGCGGCCGAGCAGGTGGAGCGCTGGCGCCGCCGGGGCTGGCGGACCGGCTTCACCAACGGCTGCTTCGACCTGCTGCACCCCGGCCACGTCCACCTTCTGGAGCAGGCGCGCAGCCAGTGCGACCGCCTGGTGGTCGGGCTGAACTCGGACGCCAGCGTCCGGCGCTTGAAGGGCAGCAGCCGCCCGGTGCAGCCGGAGGCCGCCCGCGCCGCGGTGCTGGCCAGCCTGTCCGCCGTGGACCTGGTGTGCATCTACGACGAGGACACGCCGGTCGAGACCTTGGCCGAGCTTCGGCCGGACCTGCTGATCAAGGGCGCCGATTACACCCTGGACACCGTGGTCGGCGCCGACCTGGTGCAGGGCTGGGGCGGCCGGGTCTGGCTGGCCGAGCTGCTGCCGGGCTATTCGACGACGGCCACGGTGCAGCGGATAACGGCGGTGCGGAGCGCGGGGTAGTCCCGCCGCGGCCTACTCCGCGCGCAGTGCAACCCGTAGGCTGTTCTGCCCGTCGGGATCCTGCAAGAAGGCCAGGCGCTGGGCGGCCAGGGTGGCGAAGCGGTGCAGCAGCGCGCGGCGGCGGGCCGGGGACAAGGCGTGGACCGGCGGCTCGCGCAGCACCTCCGCGGCGCCATCGCAGGCGACCATCCAGCCGGTGTCGAGGGGCAGCAGCGCCAGCGGGAAGTCCGGGTCCACCGCGAAGTACAGGCAATCCGAGTAGGCCCGGTACTCCGGCCATTTGTTGTCGGTCAGGAAGTCGCGCGCTCCGGATTTCACCTCGATGCAGGCGAACCCGCCATCGGGGCGCAGCGCCACGATATCCGCCCGGCGATTGTTCGGCAGCGGCATCTCGTGCAGCGGCGACCAGCCGAGCTGGAAGCACAGCCGAGACGCGGCGCGCCGGATCGCCAGGGACCGCTCGGGGAGGGTCGTAATGCAAGCATCCATGTCGCGCCGTTATCCGGGCAACACGGCGTCAATCGCCCGGGCCAGCGTGATGTCCCGCTCCGACAATCCGCCGGCGTCGTGCGTGGTAAGGGTGATGGAGACCCGGCTGTAAACGTTTGACCATTCGGGATGGTGGTCGTGCCGCTCCGCTAGCAGCGCCACCCGCGCCATGAAGCCCCAGGCGGCGCTGAAATCCTTGAACTTGAAATCCCGGGCGATGGCATCCCGGTCCGGCAGCAGGCGCCAATGGGGCAGGGTGGCCCCAAGCCGGCCGCGCTCGCCTTGCGGCAACGGTTCGATCTCGGCGGGATGCGGCATTTCGGTTGACCTCCGGCGCGGAATGGGGCGGATAAGCGTATGCCCGTCTATATCCTGCCTCCCGCGCCCGAGGACATCGCCGACTTGGCCGACCGTGCGCTCGCGGCGATGCCCGACGTGCTGCGCCGCCAGGTGCGGGGCGTGTCGATCCTGGTGGAGGAAGTCGCGGATGACGAGACCCTGGGTGAGCTGGGCATCGAGAACGCCTGGGAGCTGACCGGCTTGTACCGCGGCGTGCCGCTCGGGCACAAGGACGCGGGCGGCACGCCGCAGGCGCCGGACCTGGTGGTGCTGTATCGCGAGCCGATCCTGCTGGAATGGATTGAAACGGGGGAAGACCTGTTCCGCCTCGTCCGCAACGTGCTGATCCATGAGATTGCCCACCATTTCGGCTTCAGCGACGCCGACATCGCGGCGCTTGAGGGAGGTGGGGAGTAGGCCTGCCGCGGAGGGCGGCCCCCGCCTTGTGACGCCCCGTCTTGTGAGGGCCGGGGTTGTGCGGTACGGCATGGAAATAGGATGGCACGGAGGCAGGATTGCGGGTTCTCGGCATCGGATCGCGGATCGACCTAGGCGATCTGTATCTCAGCCTGCTGCGCGAAGGGCATGAAGTGCGCGTCCATGCCGGGGACCCGTCCTACGCCGGCTGCTTCGCGGGCCTGCTCGACCCGGTGGCGGATTGGCGGGCTGAGCTGGACTGGGTCGGCCGCGACGGGCTGGTGCTGTTCGAGAAGGTCGGACGCGGCGCCGAGCAGGACGCGTTGCGGCAGGCCGGCTATCAGGTGATCGGCGGCAGCGCGCTGGGGGACCGGCTGGAGTACGACCGCGCCTTCGGCCAGGCCAGGCTGCGCGGCGCCGGCTTGCAGATCGCCCCGACGCATCCGTTCGACAGCCCGGCGGAGGCCGCCGCCTGGCTCGCGCGGCACCCCGGGCGCACCGTGCTCAAGCATGACAACAACGCGCGGGCGACCTTTGTGGGCGACCATCGGGAGGGCGCCGACGTGCTGTTCCAGCTTTCCCGCACGCCGCCGGGCCGCGTGCTGCTGATGCCGCGGCTGGAAGGGGTCGAGGTCGGCGTTGGCGCGTATTTCGACGGGCGGGCGTTTCTTCGCCCCGCCTGCATCGACTTCGAGCACAAGCGATTCTTCCCCGGCGAGTTGGGCGAGATGACCGGGGAGATGGGCACCCTGCTGTCCTACGAGGGCGCGGATGCGCTGTTCGACGCGACGCTGGGTCGGATCGCGCCGCAGCTCACCGCCGCCGGGCACGTCGGCTATGTCAACCTCAACATGATCGCCAACGAGGCTGGGCTGTGGCCATTGGAGTTCACCTGCCGCTTCGGCAACCCCGGCTTCGCCGTGCTGGCGCCGCTGCAGCGGGACGGCTGGGGCGACCTGCTGGGCCGCATGATGCGCGGCGGCGCGGAGGGCTTCGCGACCGCGCCGGGCTGGTCGGTCGGCATCGTGCTGACCGTGCCGGGCTTCCCCGAGGAGCAGCCTGGCGCCGATCCCGCCGCCGACCCGCCGATCTTCTTTCACGAGCCGCCGGACGAGGCGGAGCTGCCGCACTACCATTTCTCCGACATGCGGCGGGAAGGCGGCCAGTTGTTCGCCCGGCGCCGCACCGGCTACGCCATGGTCGTGACCGGGACCGGACCCACGGTGCAGCAGGCGCAGGCGGCGGCGGCGGCGCGGGCGCGCAACGTGATCATCCCCGACCTGCGCTGGCGCGGCGACATCGGCGACCGCTTCCTGGCCGGGGAGGGCGCCAGACTGGCACGGCTCGGCTGGCTGACGCTCCCGGGGGCCGGCCTGCAAGCGGATGCGGCGGCCGACATTCAAGCGAATGCGGCGGGACGGATCAGCCCATCGAGGACTGCCTGGCCGGGCGCATTTCGCCGGAGGTCGCGGTGGCGCGGATGCTGCTGGCCGGCGTGGCGGCGGAAGGCATCGTGGCGGCCTTGGCGCGGCACCGTCCCGGTCTGGACGAGGCGCGCTGGACGGCGATGGCGCGGCTCGTGGAGGGCCGGGACGCGGCGCTCGACCGGCTGGCGGCGGAGGTCGCGGCGACCGGCGCGCAGCACGACGCATCCGGCGAGGACGGCCTGGCGCGCATCGCCGCGTTCTTCGACCGCGCCGTGGCGCACTCGCCCGAGGCCAGCGTGGCGCTGTACTCCCTCGGCGATCCGGCGATCCTGGCCCAAGCGACGGCCGAGATCGTCGCCTGGCTGCACGCAAGCCGGCTTCTGCACGCTGAGGCCGACGTGCTGGATTTGGGCTGCGGCATCGGCCGGATCGCGGCGGCGCTCGCGCCGCGCTGC
>CAXTUQ010000123.1:595-11943 GCA_964247405.1 uncultured Acetobacteraceae bacterium | reverse complement strand
GCCGCCGGGCAGGGCGCGCCAGGGTCCGCCGGCGCGCAGGTGCCAGGCCATCGCGATTGGCCGCGCCTGAACTGTTCCGCCTTGGCATGGCAGTCAACCCGGAGTTCGTAACGTTGAGGCCGCTCTGTACGTCGGTGATGTCGAGACAGCCCACACCGTGCCCGCAACGTGTTGAAAGGGACATTTCGGCGGACGCTGCGTGTAGGTCGTGGAAGCCAGCTTCAGACAAGGCAGCCGCGCCACGCAGGATCAGTCGGCCCCGCTGCCGAAGCGGAGCCGTCCGGCCTCCAAGCGCATCCGCAGCCCGCGACGGCTCACCAGGAACCACAGCCCGACTGCCGCCGCGGCGAAGCCGGACGCGGCGCCGACGCCGAGCGCCCATCGGGGGCCGAACCGGTCGGCGACCCAGCCGACGATCGGGGCGCCGATGGGCGTGCCGCCGAGCGTGATGGCCAGGCGGATCGCCATGACGCGCCCCCGCACGGCCGGGTCGGTCGAAAGCTGCACCAGGCTGTTGGTCGTGTTCATGAAGGTCAGCGCGGACACCCCCACGCCCACGAGGGCGAGGCCGAACAGCCAGTAGTTCGGCATGACCGCCGCCGCGGCGCAGCCGACCCCGACCGCCGCAGCCCCCCCGCACGCCAGCGTGAAGCGCGGCGCTTCCCGCCCGGCCGCGAGCAGCGACCCGGCAATCGTGCCCACCGCCATGGTCGAGGTCAGCAGCCCGTAATGCCCGGCGCCGGCGCCGAACTCGCTGACCGCCATGGTCGAGATGAAGATCGGGAAGTTCAGCCCGAACGTGCCGATCAGGAACAGCATCGCGAGCACGACCATCAGGTCGGGGCGCTTCCGGACGTAGCGGAACCCTTCCACCAGGCCCCCGCGCGCCCGGGCGGCCCTGTCGCTCCGGTGCAAGTCGCCGAGCCGCAGGAAAGCCAGCGAGCAAAGCACGGCCCCGAACGAGGCCGCGTTGAGGAGGAACACCCACCCGGTCCCCACGGACGCGATGAGGACGCCCGCGACGGCCGGCCCGACCATCCGCGCGGCGTTGAACGAGGTGGAGTTCAGCGCCACCGCGTTCGACAGGTCGGCGTCGCCCACCAGCTCCGACACGAAGGTGTGGCGCGCCGGCGCGTCGAACGCCGAAGCGCAGCCGAGCAGGAACGCGAACACCCAAACGTGCCACAACTGCACGGCGCCAGCGACCGTCAGGACGCCCAAGGCCAGCGCGAGCGCCCCCATGGCCGCTTGGGTGCAGATCAAAAGCCGCCGCCGGTCGAGGCGGTCGGCCGCGAAGCCGGTCAACGGCAGCAACAGGAGATGCGGCCCGAACTGCAGCGCCATCACCACGCCCACCGCCGTCGCGTTCCGGTGCGTCAGCACGGTCAGCACGAGCCAGTCCTGGGCGATGCGCTGCATCCAGGTGCCGACGTTGGACACCAGCGCCCCGCCGGCCCAGACCCGGTAGTTGTAGGTGCCGAGCGAACGGAAGGTGCGTCTCAAGAACCCTGCCGCGCGAGCTGGGCGGACAGCCTGCCATACACGGCGCGGGCGTTGTCCTCAAAGATGCGCTGGCGGTCGGCCGGGGTCAGCCAGGGCACCGCGTCGATGTAGCGCCGTGTGTCGTCGTAGTGGTGCCCGGTCTCCGGGTCGATGCCCTGCACGGCGCCGATGGTCTCGGAGGCGAACAAGATGTTCTCCACTGGGATCACCCGGGCCAGCAGCTCCGCGCCGGGCTGGTGATACACGCAGGTGTCGAAGAACACGTTGCGCAGCAGGTAGTCACGCAGCAGCGGCCGCTTCATGTCCTGCGCCAGCCCGCGGTAGCGGCCCCAATGGTACGGCACCGCGCCGCCGCCGTGCGGGATGATGAAGCGGAGCGTCGGGAAGTCGGCGAACAGGTCGGCCGTCAGGAACTGCATGAACGCCGTGGTGTCCCCGTTGATGTAGTGCGCGCCCGTCGCATGGAAGTTCGGGTTGCAGGAGGACGAGACGTGCACCATCGCCGGCACGTCCAGCGCTGCCATCGCCTCGTACAAGGGATACCACCAGCGGTCGGTCAGCGGCGGGTCGGTCCAGTAGCCGCCGGACGGGTCGGGGTTGAGGTTGCAGCCGACGAAGCCCAGCTCGGCCACGCAGCGCCGCAGCTCCGGGATGCAGTTGGCCGGCGGCACGCCCGGCGCCTGCGGCAACTGGCACACGCCCACGAAACTGCGCGGGAACATCGCGCACACCCGGTGGATCAGGTCGTTGCACTCACGCGACCAATATTCGTTCGCCTCGGCGGTGGACTGGTGGTGGCCCATGCCGGCGGCGCGGGGGGAGAAGATGGTCAGGTCCGTCCCGCGCTCCCGCTGCACGCGCAACTGCCCGCCCTCGATGCTGGCGCGGATCTGGCTATCGGTGATGCGCGGGCGCGGCGGCACGGGGGCGCCCTCCTGCACCGCTTGCACCTGGGCGGCCCGCCAGGCTTCGTGCTCCGGCGGCGAGGTCGTGTAGTGGCCGTGGCAGTCGATGATCATGTCGGGGTCCCACCCTGTGCGAATTGCGGACGGGCGCCGGGCCGCGGGGCGCTCGGCGCGACCCGCATGAACAGCGCGATGGCCGCCGCGGCCACCAGGAAACCCGAAATCGTCAGCAGGGCCAACTGGAAGTTGCCGGTGCGGTCGCGCACCAGGCCGATGCTCCACGGCCCGATCAGCCCGCCGAACTGCGCAATGGTGTTGATCAGCGCGACCGTCGCCGCCCCGGCCGCCCCGGTCCGGAAGGAGGACGCGAGGCTCCAGAACAGCGGGTTGCCCGCGTAGATGAACAGCCCCGTCACGCACAGCAGCACGTAGGACAGCACGGGCGAAGCGTAGGCGCTGGCGGCGATGGCCAGCGCGCTCATGCCGTACACGAAGGCCAGGTGCTTGGTGCGGTCGCCCGTCCGGTCGGAGCTGCGGCTGATGATGAAGGTGCCGAGCACGCCCATCAAGGGCGGCACGGCGGACAGGAAGCCGACCTCGATGTTGCTCAGGCTGCCCAGGCTTTTGACGATCTGCGGCAGCCACAGGAACAGCCCGTAGATGCCGACCAGGGCGCAGCCGAACAGGCAGGCCAGACTCCAGACCCGGGGGTCGGCCGCGACCCGCAGCAGCGCCGGGTGGGTGGCGTCGCCCAGCGCCGCGCGCTCCTCCGCCAGTTCGGCCTCCAGCCAATCCTTCTGCGGCTGGGTCAGCCAGGCCGCGTCGGCCGGGCGCTCGGTCAGCAGCCGCAGGGTGAGCAGGCCCAGCAGCATCGCCGGCACGCCCTCGACGATGAACATCCACTGCCAGCCCTGGAGGCCCAGCGGCCCGTCCGCATAGGTCATGATCGCCGTCGAGAACGGGCCGCCCAGCACCGCCGCGAACGACCCGGCGATGATGTAGCCCCCGACCGCCCGTGCCCGGTAGCGGACGGGGAACCACTTGGTCAGGTACACCGCGACCCCCGGCAGGAAGCCGGCCTCCATCACCCCAAGGCCGAAGCGCAGCACGTAGAAGCTCCAATCGTTCCAGACCAGCGCGGTCAATGCCGCGACCGCGCCCCAGGTGAGGAGGATGCGGGCGATCCAGCGCCGGGCGCCGAGGCGGTGGAGCAGCAGGTTGCTGGGCACCTCCAGCAGCATGTAGCCGAAGAAGAAGATGCTGCCGGCGAAACCGAACACGGCCGGGGTGAAGCCGAGCTGCCGGTTCATGTCGAGCGCCGCGTAGCCGATGTTGATGCGGTCCAGGTAGTTGAAGAACATCATGGCGAACAGCAGCGGGATCAGCCGCCGGTAAACGCGCCGAATGGTGTCAGCCTCGACCGTGTCGGTCATCCCAGCGATCCCCCCGGAGGCCGCGCTTGGCGCGCGGTCATCTTGCCAGCGTGATTAAGCGGCGGCGGTTCGGTGGTCAAACGCAGCGGTCGCGACGGGACGCGCTGCGTCACCCCTCCATGTCGCACCCCAGCCGGCGCAGCGTCGCCTCCACCCAGCTCCGGTCGCTGGTGCCGGCGAGGATCTCGGCCATCTGCACCGCCTCCGCCGCCTGCTTCGCCGCCGCCGCCTCGCGCACGGCATCGACCTGCTCGAACGGCACGCACAGGAAGCCGTCCTCGTCGCCGAGAATAAGGTCGCCGGGCTGCACCACCATGCCGTCGAACGCCACGGGCACGTTGATCTCGCCGGGGCCGTCCTTGTAGGAGCCACGGTGCGTCACCCCGGCCGCGTACACCGGCAGCTTGCCGTCCCGCAGCGCCGCCACGTCGCGGACCGCGCCGTTGATCACCATGCCCGCGACGCCGCGCTGCAAGGCGTGGGCCTGCATCAGCTCGCCGATGATGGCGTTGGCCAGGTCGCCGCCCGCATCGACCACGATCACGTCGCCGGGTTCGGCCATGTCCAGCGCGCGGTGCACCATGAGGTTGTCGCCCGGCCGGGTCCGCACGGTCAGCGCCGGGCCGGCCATGCCGCCGCTCGTGTGCATGGGGCGCAGCCGCGCGCCGCCCGCCGTCAGGCGCGACATGCAGTCGCTGACGTTGGCCACGGGCGAGCCGCGGAAGGCGGCGACCTGGGAAGCGGTCACGCTGCGGGTGCGCCGGGCGATCCTGAAGCCTACCGTCATGGTCGCGTCCTTCTTCTGTTGATCGAGGCGCAAACGGGCCAGACCGGCTCCACGTTGCGCGGCCGCCGCATTGCATCGCGAGGCGAAGCCTTGCACCATGCTGTGCCAAGACCGACCCAACGCCAAAGGAGGCGCCGGTGCGCCGGATCACGCAGCATGTCCTTGCCGGGTTGCTCACGGCAATGCCCGTGATGGCAGCAGAAGCGCCGGGCGCGATCGAGGTCTCGAACGCCTGGACCCCGGCGGCGGCGCAGGCCCGTGTCGATACGCCGGTCTACATGACGATCGCCAACCGCGGCGACGGGCCGGACAGCTTGCTCCGCGTCCGCTGCCCGGTCGCCGACTTCGCCGAGAAGCACGCGACGGACCGCGGGGAAGGGGGGTTGGCGATGCGGGAGGTGAAGGCCATCGCGATCCCGCCCGGCGCGGTGGTGACGCTGGCGCCCCGCGGCGCCCATTTGATGCTGCTGCACACCAAGCAGGCGCTGCAGCCGGGCGAGACGTTCACCTGCTCCGTCGTCTTCCAGAAGGCCGGCGCCGTGCCGGTCGAGGTGACGGTGGCGCCTGGCGGCGCAGAGGACAAGTCCTGATGCCAGTCGCCCGATAGGGCGACTGGCATCAGAGTCGTTTTTGGCGCGCGGCCGCCCCACCAACCCCGCGCGCATACCGGTCAGCCCGAAGGGCTGCCGGTATGAGCGCCTGCCCGCAGAAATCAGCCGCGCAGCATGTCGTTCAGGTCCTTGAGCATGGCGAGGTGCATCTCGATCACCGCCTTGGCGAGCGTGGCGATATGGGCGGTGTCGGAGGCGAGCAGGCTGGCCGTGTCCTGGCCCTTGCCCTTGAGGAAGGCATCCTGGATGCCCAGCAGCTCCGAATGGCCGTCGATCTGCGCCGCCACATAGGCCTTGTCGAAGCTTGCGCCCGACGCGCCTTGCAGGTCCCGCAGCGCCGCGGCCCGCTTGCCGTCAAGCGTCACGGCGGCGGGGGTCTGCTGGCTGGTGAGCGCCTGGGCGATGGCGGTTTGCTCGGCCACCTCGAAGCCGGCGAACTGCTTGACCTTCGCATTGCCGGCTTTTTGCGCCGCCAACTCGCTGGACTGCTTGGCAAGCTGGCCGGCCATCAGCGTCAGCCGCTTGTAGTCGTCGCCGCCGATGGGGGTTGTCGGCGCGTTCGGGCTTGCGGGCTGCGCGAGGGCGGCGCGCGGCCCGAGCCGGACCGCCCATGGCAGGACGGCGGCCCCGGACAGGCCTGCGAAAAGGTGGCGTCGGTTCATGGCGTTGCTCCCCATTGTGCCGGGTCACGGGCGCAGCACGCATGTTGCCGCGCCAGCCTGGCTATTGCTTGAAGTTGTTCAAAGCTGTGCCGCAGCAATCAGGATGACATGGCCGCGAAGCCGGGATCAATTAAAAGAATGCGGGACCACCCGGGATTCCCCATTGAGTATTTCGCTTTGCGCGGTCAGGCTGACCCGCGTTAACCTGCTTCCGGCTGCAACAAGAAGACCTTGGTCGAGATCGCAGTTTAAGCCGGAAAAATCTGGCATCAAACGGGGGGTTCATTCAATGAGTTCAGGTCGCACGACGCTGCGCATTCTCGCTTTGGGCTGCACCGCGCTCGCCGGGCTGCTCGGCGCGCCGGCCCGGGCCGCGGATGTCACGCAGGACCGGCTGCTCAACGCCGACAAGGAGCAGGGCAACTGGATCCTGCACCACCACACCTACTCCGCGCAGCGCTTCTCGCCGCTGAACCAGATCAACGCCGGCAATGTCAAGGGGCTGAAGGTCGCCTGGACCATGGCGCTGGGCGGCGTCGAAGGCGGCGGCATCTGGTCGCATGGCGGCCTGGAAGGCACGCCCATCGTCGAGGACGGGATGATGTACGTCACCGACGGCTGGGGGTCCGTTTACAAGATCGACGCCCATGGCGGCCAGGGCAAGCTGCTGTGGAAGATGGACCCGAAGACCGACCACGACTGGGCCGGCGCCGTCGCCTGCTGCGGCGTGGACAACCGCGGCGTGGCGCTGTGGGGCGACCAGGTCATTTCCCACACGCTCGACGGGCGCCTGGTCGCCACCGACAAGAACACGGGGGAAGTCGCCTGGCAGCGCCAGGTGGCCGACCCCGACAAGGGAGAGGCCGTGACGGCCGCGCCGTTGATCGTGCACGGCCTGGCGATCACCGGCGTCGCCGGGGCGGAGTATGGCATCCGCGGCTGGATCGCCGCCACCGATCTCAAGACGCAGAAGGAGGTTTGGCGCACCTACACCATCCCCGCCAAGGGCGAACCCGGCTCTGAGACCTGGAAGAGCGCCGAAACCGCGGCGAACGGCGGCGGCTCGACCTGGGTCACGGGCAGCTACGACCCGGAAAGCAACACGCTGGTCTGGGGCGTCGGCAACCCCGGCCCGGACTGGGACAACGAGCACCGGCCCGGCGACAACCTGTACACCGACAGCGCGCTGGCGCTCGATCCCGACACCGGCAAGATCAAGTGGCACTACCAGCACACGCCGAACGACCCCTTTGACTACGACAGCGTGTCGGAAAACGTGCTGGTGGAGGCGCCGGTGAACGGGCGTCCGACGAAGCTCGCGCTCACCGCGGACCGCAACGGCTTCGGCTACGCGGTGAACCGGGGCAACGGCGAGTTCGTCTGGGGCACGCCTTTCGTCAAGAAGGCGACCTGGACCGCCGGGCTGAACCCGGAAACCGGCAAGCCCGTCGAGTACGACCCGAGCCAGCCGGTGCAGCACTACAACGCCGCCGTCACGCCGTCGCGCGAGAACAAGGTGACGGACGTGTGCCCCGGCAACATGGGCGGCAAGAACTGGCCGCCCACGGCCTACAACCCCACCCTGATGCGCTGGTACATCCCGGTGATCGAAAGCTGCAACACCATCACCGTGGAGGCGACCAAGCCGGACTCGTTCAAGCCGCGCGAGATGTACACCGGGGGCGGCCCGAGCCAGCACCAGCGGATCACCGGCAGCGTGACCGCCATCGACGTCACCACGGGCAAGGTCACGGGCAAGGCGGAAACGCCGTTCCCGATGCTGGGCGGGCTGCTGGCCACGCCGGACCTGGTGTTCGCCGGCGAGCCTTCGGGCAACGTCATGGCGCTGGATGCCAAGTCGCTGGACAAGCTGTGGTCGTTCAACACCGGGTCAGGCGTCAACGCGCCGCCGATGACGTTCACGGTGGACGGCAAGCAGTACCTGGCCATCCTGGTCGGCGTCGGCGGCGCCTGGGACAAGTGGTTCATCGAGTCCACGCCGGAGCTGAAGACGATGGCGCCCAGCTCGATGCTCTACGTCTTCGCGCTCTGACCTTCTTGCGGGTCCCATCCGTAAGTGGGACCCGCCGCTGCTGCTTCCGGAGACCCGGCCGCCATGCGTGCGACACTCGCCACCGTCATCCAGGGCGTCCTCGCCCTGGGCGCCCTGCCGCGCCACCCCATCCATGCCCAAGAGGCGCCGCCCCAGGGATCGCCACATGGCCCGGCGGCGGAGGGCAAGCGCGTCTTCCAACGGGCCAACTGCGTCGGCTGCCACAAGTGGCACGGCGGCGGCGGCGGCGGGTATGGCGGCGACGCGTTGTCGCTGCGCGCGACGCAGCTCGACCGCGACCAGATCATCGAAACGGTGACGTGCGGGCGCCCCGGCACGGGGATGCCCTACTTCCAGCGCGGCGCCTACGACGGCGAGGCCCACCCCTGCTACGGCATGGGGCGGCAGGAGCTGGGCCACGACATCCCGGTCGAGGCCACGACCTTCCTGCGCCCGAACGAGGTTTCCGCCGTCGCGGACTACGTAGTGGCTGAGGTCAAGGGCAAGGGCGAGCCGAACTACGCCGAGTGCCTCGCCTTCTTCGGCGAAGGCTCGCGCGTTTGCAACGTCTACAAGGCGGCGCCGGCGGCCGATGCCGCGCAGCCCGCCAAGCAGGGGAGCTGACGGTGCGCCGCGTCCCGGCCGCCCTGCTGCTCGCGCTCGCTCTGACCGGCCCGGCTGCCGCCGCGGCGCCTCCGGGGACACCCGAGAGCAATGACCTGCGCGAGTTCCGCATCGGCATGGCGGTGGACGAGCTGCCGCGCACGGGATACCTGGGCTTCGCCTGCGCCGCCGGCCCCGGGCGCACGCTGGACGGCTGCGGCCAATGCCCGCCGGAGCCGTCCGGCTGGCACGCCGTCCGCTTCCAGTACGACGAGGCGGCGAACCCGCTCGCCAAGGTCAACGGCCTGTATGAGGGCACCAAGGTCGGCGGCCATCCCGTGCTGCTCACGGCGCTGCTGGGCGACGACGGGCGGCTCAAGGGCTTGGTGATCGAGACCGACCCGGCGGCCCGGCTTTACCTGCGCAAGAAGGCGTTCCTGTTCGGCGAGCAGGTGAAGGCCCGCTACGGCGACGCGGGCTGGACCTGCGCCAGCCGGGAGCCGGGGGCGGACCAGGAGCCGGTCGGCGGCGTGTTCGTCAACGAGCACTGCGAGAAAACGACGGCGGCCCGAAAGCTGACCCTCGACCGCGTGCTGTTCCGCCGGGCCGGGCAGGAGCTGAAGGATTTCGTGAGCCGGTCGCGGCTGGAGATCCTGGGCCGCGGCGATGGCGAGGCAGCCCGCATCGCGAACTGACCCGGCTGGCCTTGCCGGCCGCGCATGACGCTCCGGGGCTAAATGCCTGGCGCAATGGGTCCAACTTTCTATAGAGATTGGGCAAAGCCAGGGAAGGGCTGCGCGGCCGTGCCGCCGCCTGGCCTGCATTGAACGGAGTGACGGATGAAGCGGAAACTGGCGATGTTGGCGCTGTGCGGGGTCCTTGCCTTGGCGGAACCGGGGCGGGCGGCCAGCGTCTCGGGCTACAGCCTGCCGGACACCTACCCGTTGGCCGGGCAGACCCTGGCGCTGAACGGCCTTGGCATCCGGACGCTGACCATCCTGCGCGTGAAGGTGTATGTCGCCGGGCTGTACTTGGCGCAAAAAAGCCGGGACGCCCGCGCGATCCTGGCGTCGCCGGGTCCGAAGGTGGTCCTGCTGCAGTTCCTGCACACGGCGTCGAAGGCGGACATCGAGAAGCAGTACCGGGAAGGCGAGGCCAAGAACTGCGGCCATGGCGAATGCCCGCCGGCCGACCAGGGCGACTACGAGCGCCTGATCGCGCTGACGCCCGGGGCCGCGGTGGGCGACACGCTGACCTACGTGTGCACGCAGCGCGGCCTGCGGGTGCTGTTCAACAACAAGCAAGTCGTCGAGATCGCAAACGCCGACCTGGCAATGCGCATCCTGGCCGGCTTCATCGGCAGCAGCCCGCCGTCGGAGGAGCTGAAGGCGAGCCTGCTGGGCGCCGCGGCCGAGTAGCGCCCCGGGTTCAGGGCGGCGGGGCGCCCGGCGCCGGGCTCTCCCGCACGCCGCACCAATCGGCGACGAAGGCGGCGATGGCCAGGGTGATCTGTTGCAGAGTCGGGAGGTGGGCGCGCTCGTCGAAGCCGTGGTGGCCCTCCCCGCGGGGGCCGTAGCACAGCGCCGGCATGCGGTGGTACAGGCCGTAGAACCGGGTGTCGTTCACCGCGGTCGAGCGGCGCTCCTCCATACCGGTCCCGAACACCCGGCGGTGCGCCGCGGCCAGCACGCGCTCCGCCTCGCTGCCGGGGTCGAGCACGTAGCCGTCGGCCTGGAAGCCGCTCCAGACGACATCGGGCGGGTTGTTGGCCATGAAGGCGTCGGCCCGGGCCGCCTCCGCGACGCAGCGCTCCACCCCGTCCCGCGCCGCCGCGAGGCTCGTGCCGGGCAGCAGGCCGATGCGGCAGTCCACCTCGCACCAGGCGGGCGTGCTGCTGGCCCAGTCGCCGCCGCGGATCACGCCGGGGTTGAACTTGAGCGGCTCCGCGGCATTGCCAAACCACGGGTCGGCGCGGGCGGCCTCGTTCAGCGCCGCCGTGTGACGCTGCAACGCCCCGATGAGCTGGAAGGCGGACATGATGGCGTTGGTGCCCGCCTGCGCCTGGGCCACGTGCACCGGCACGCCGCGCACCCGCAGGCGGAACCACATCACGCCGACATGGGCGCGCGTGATGGTGCCGCCCGTGGGTTCGGGGATCAGCACCGCGTCCGCGCGGTAGCCGCGGGCGAGGGTGGAGAGCGCGCCGTTGCCGGTGCACTCCTCCTCCGTCACCGCCTGCACGTGGACATCGGCGGCGAGGTCGAGGCCGGCGGCCTCAATGGCGTCCAGCGCGAACACCATGGCCGACACGCCCTGCTTCATGTCCCCGGCGCCGCGGCCGTATAGCCAGCCGTCCCGGACCACGGGATCGAACGGCGGCGTGCTCCAAAGCGCGGAGGGGCCGGCGGGCACGACATCGACGTGGCCTTGCAGGATCAGGCTGCGCCCGGCCGCCGTGTCCGCCCGGCGCGTGGCGACGACCTGGACGGCGCGGCTGTAGTCGGTATCCATCACCGGGCTGAAGCCCGTGAGGTTCGCCATATCGACCTGGCCGAGCGTGTAGCGGTCCACGCTGTAGCCGCGGCCGGCGAGCTGCCGGGCCATCCAATCCTGCAACGGGGCCTCCTGGCCGCGGACGGAGGGAAAACGGACGAGGTCGGCCAGGAACTCCGTTTGCCGCTCGAACCCGGCGGCGACCGCTTGGCGGAGGCGCTCGTGGATGGCGTCATCGGGCATCGGCGGCTCTCCTTCAGGCGGGACGAACGTTCCAGAACGTCGGGAAGCCCTTCAG
>CAXTUQ010000123.1:0-585 GCA_964247405.1 uncultured Acetobacteraceae bacterium | reverse complement strand
ACGGCACGTCCTCCATGCACTGCACCTGGATGTCGCGGCAGATCGCCTGGCGGGCGGCGGTGTCGGGGGCGTCGAACCAGGCGGCGATCAGCGCCTCCGTGCGTTCGCTGGTGGACCAGCCGGGGTAGCCGGCCAGGCCGTTGCCGTGCAGCGAAAGGTGGGTGGCGGGGCTGAGCCAGTCGCTGCCGGTCCAGGACGTGACGAAGCCGCTCCAGCCGCCCTGGGACACGGGGCCTTTGTTGGTTCGGCGCTGCAGCATGGTCGCCCAGTCGGTCGCGACGTAGTTCACCGCCATGCCGGCGCGGCGCATGGTGTCGGTCAGCACCTCGCCCATCAGGCGCATGTGCAGGTAGTCGGTGGGCACGATCAGCTCCACGGCCTCGCCCTTGTAGCCGGCCTCCTTGAGCGCCTTCGCCACCGCCGGCAGGTCGTCCTTCTCCCTGCCGACCGCCCCCAGCCCGGCGTCGCTCGCCATCGGGCCGCCGGGCATGAACACGCCGACCGGGGCGGTGTAGAGCGCCGGGTCGTCGCCGACGATGGCCTGCATCATGGAGGGCTGGTCGAGCGCGTGCAGCAGGGCGCGGC
>CAXTUQ010000122.1:0-11980 GCA_964247405.1 uncultured Acetobacteraceae bacterium | reverse complement strand
GAGATCCAGGTGGTCGACCGCTTCACGGCACCCCTCGTGCACGGCAAGGCGGGCATCATCACCCTGCGCGACGGCACGAAGACCTGCTTCATGGGGTCGGTCAACGAGACCCGCCAAGCGTGGAAGGACCACTACGAACTGGTGTGGGAGGATCCGTCCCCCGAGGGCGTTGCCTGGACTCAGGCGGAATTCGATTATCTGTGGAAGAAGTCGGTGCCGATGCCAGATGCCGTGGTCTCCGAGATCGCCCGTTGCGCCGGGCGCACGCAGATCACCGTGCCAGGCTGCCCGGCGTGGGACGAGCGCGGCCCGGTTGACCTACCGCGGGCGGCCCTGGCGGAAAGCCCGCTCGTTCGCGCCGGTGAGGGTCTACAGCCCTGGCAGAAATCGTTCGTGGCCGAGTTCATGCGGCAGCGGGAGGTTTACGGGAAGGTGCGTTTGCTCCTGGCAGACGAGGTCGGCGTCGGCAAGACGCTGTCCCTCGCGACAGCCGCCCTGTTGACGGCGCTCCTCGGGGACGGCCCGGCGCTGATCCTGGCGCCCGCCACGCTTTGCGAACAGTGGCAGACCGAACTGATCGAGAAGCTCGGCATCCCTTCCGCACGGTGGATCTCCAACCAGAAGGCGTGGGCGGACCACCGGGGTCACGTCATCCCAAGCCGTGCCGAGGACATCGTGCGCTGCCCATACCGGGTCGCCATCGTTTCCACCGGCCTGATGATGCGCACCGATGCCGTCGAGCGGGGCGCGCTGCTGGATCGGCGCGCCCGGCCGGGCGAGAGCGCCTACGGCATTGTGGTCTTGGACGAGGCCCACAAAGCCCGCGGGACTACTGAGCCCGGCGGCGAGCGCGAGCCAAACAATCTGCTGGACTTCATGGGGCGCATCGCGCTCAAGGCGCGCCACGTGCTGCTCGGGACTGCGACGCCCATCCAGACCAGCCCGCTGGACCTTTGGGACCTCATGGGCATCCTGGCGTCCGGTGCCGATCATGTGCTGGGTGCCGACCTTTCACGTTGGCGCAATCAGCCCTTGGAAGCCCTGCGGCTGATCCGGGGCGAGGTGCGGCCGCGCGCGGAAGCCGATGCCTGGGAATGGCTGCGCAACCCGATGCCACCGGGTGCCGAGAAGGATCCGCTGTTCGGCTTCGTCCGGCAGGATTTCAGGATGGCCGACCACGTCTGGGTGGCGGATCGCTCCTATACCGAGCTCGACGACTTCTACAGGCAGGACCTGACCGATCGGCTGACCCACGACGTCGGCGGCCGGTCTTTCTTCCAGGACCACAACCCCGTAGTGCGTCACACGGTGCTCCGCCGCCGCCGCGCCCTCGAAGAGGCCGGGCTGATGAAGCCCGTCGCAGTGGATCTCCATCCGAGGCCCGATGAACCGGACCGGCGCACGCGCGCCTTCTTCGGCGGCACCGGCCGCGCGGTGCGGGCCACCCTTGCACTCCAGGAGGCGTTCACCGCTGCGGATGCATACACCTCCGCGCTGATGGCTCGGAACCGCGGCGCTGGTCTCCTGAAGAGCCTGCTGCTGCAACGGATCTGCTCATCCTCGACGGCTGGCCTGGCCACCACTCTGGCAATCGCGCGGAAGTCGGGCATCCCGGAGGCGGGCGCGGGCGATGTCCCGGCCACCCTCGGCTCGGATGACGACGACGAGGTCTATGACCTCTCGGAACTGGGGGAGGCGTCACCACGCGAGCGCCAGGCTTTGCGCCAGTTGTTGGGGCACCTGCGTGAGGCGGCTTCAGCATCCCCCACGGGCGGGGACGCGGATCCCAAGCTCCAAGTCCTGCGCCATCACCTCCGCGAGGTCGGCGTCGTCCAGGGCCGACGCGGTTGGCTGGACGGCCATGGGTGCATCGTTTTCAGCCAATACTATGACACTGCCCGTTGGGTGGCGGACTGCTTGGCTGCGGAGTTCTCCTCCATTCCCGTGGGCCTCTATGCGGGAGCCGGGCGCTCCGGCCTTTACAAGGGCGGCCAGTTTGCACCGGCGGAGCGGACGACGATCAAGGCCGCGGTGCGGGACCACAAGGTGCGCCTGCTCGTCGCCACCGACGCCGCCTGCGAGGGATTAAACCTGCAAACGCTGGGCACGCTGGTGAACGTGGACCTGCCCTGGAATCCCTCAAAGCTCGAGCAGCGCATCGGGCGCATCAAGCGGTTCGGCCAGGCGCGCGACCGGGTGGACATGCTCAGCCTGATCTACGAGGGCAGCCGGGACGAGGTGGTCTACGAGCGTCTGTCCGAGCGCATGCGGGACCGCTTCGACATCTTCGGCCAGCTGCCCGACACCCTGGAGGACGACTGGATCGACAGCGAGGAGCGCCTCGAGGCCGAGCTCAGAAAGCACGCCGACCGCAGGCGGCAGGCATCGGCCTTTGACGTCAGGTGGGGTGGCACGGCGACGGGCCAGGGCGTCGATCCCGTCCAGGCTGCCTGGCAGGCCGGATGGGAGACCTGCACCAAGGTGCTGGCGCGCGAGGATGTGGAGAAGGCGTTGTCCGAGGGGTGGTGACTTGCGGCCAGCATCTGCCAAGTAGGAGGGCCAAGCACGAACGGATCAGATGCAGCCGACGGCGGCCGCCGCCCGTGCCGTGCTGCGATCCACGATGCGCTGCGCCCCACTCACTCGAAGCCGATACGTCAACATCCTTAGGCTGACGCCGTAATGTGCCGTGGCTACGCTCGTGGACATCCCAGTGGAGATGATGTGCACGGCGGCCTGGTTCGGTATCAGCAGCGCCCCTCCCAAGAAGGCGGCTTCCTGCTCAATCCCGCTGTGGCGGTCGCGATCGCCGTTCGCCAGCAAGGGTGGGGTAAGGGGGTGTCCAAGGAAGCAGTGCGCAAGCTCATGCGTGATGTTGCTGCGCTGGCGCGGGAGGCCGTGGCTGTCGTTGTGCACGATCGCTCGCCCCCTTCCGCTGGGCATCGTCAACGCCGAGAAAGCGGAACGACCCGCACCAAGAAAGTGGAGACCCGGCTGGCTGCCATCCGCTGACCGCAAGTCGCTCAGCCTGAAAACAGCGATGTCGAAATGCGTGCAGACCGCCCAGGGATCGATGGGGTCGGTCGGTGCCAGAGCCATCTGCTCCCGAACCTGCAAAGCCAACCGATTTGCCTTGGCTTTGTACCCGCGTGGCAGGGACATGAGACCTCACGCGATGCGCAGCTGCTCGTAAGTGGCCTTGAGGACTCCTTCGAGTGCCCGCTTGCTGGCCTCATCAAGCTTGGGATCGGCACGCAGCAGCGCCGTCATCGCGGCGAGCGCCTCCGGCTCGTTCCGCCGCTCACCACCGATGAATTGTTCCGCCTTGAGGCCAGACCAACGCAGCAGGGCCGCCAGGCCATCGATGTCCGGCCGCTTGCCCTCCTTGGTCATGCGGGTCAAGGTCGACGCGCTGACCCCGCTCTCCTGGGCAACCCGCTTCCACGTCAGCATCCTCGACAAGCGTTGCGCGTCCAGGGCGGCGCAGAACGCCTCGATGCAGAATCCCGGCTTCACGGTGGCTCCCCCCATAGCTCAGTGACCCTACCATACAATTCTAAGCTTGCAATCAGCTTCCGCACTTGCAACCTTGTAGTTGCAAATTCGCAATTGACACCATAGACTGGAATTGAAGCTGCCCTTGAGTGGGTCCGCCGAGCAAGGAGCGGCTGGGAATGAATGATTACAGGCGCATACGCGGGTACCTGTCTGCGGGAAATCCGTTCGAAAAGATGCTGGATGCCCTGCTGGCCGACATTGCCATCATGGTCCAGCTTCCTCCGGGTTCGCACGCCAAGGCCTGCGAGAGGTATGAAGCAATCTACAATCATCTGCTCCGGCCGGAGGGCCTGTTGGCCGGTTTGGTGGTCCAGTTCTACGCACAAGGGTCCATGGCTATTGATGCCACGACGTCCACCCGGGGTACGGACAACGAGTACGATCTGGACGCCGTGCTTGAAGGCGACTTCCCGGCGAACATGACGCCGAGTCAAGTGCTGGATTTGGTTTACCTGGCCCTCAAGGACTATCCGGTATCGGCGAAAGTTGAGCGGCAGACCCGGTGTGTGACCCTGCGATACGCCGACGGCATGCACGTGGACGTCACCCCCGCCCGGAGACGGCCGGGCACCCTCGCCTTTGAAAGCGTCATCTTCCACGCCAAGCCCGAGGAACCGGCGCACCGGCACTTTGAAGTGCTGATGAATGCCTACGGCTTCGCCACCTGGTACCGGGCCCGCACGCCGGACGAGGAGGTGTTCGCGGAAGCCTTCCGGTTGCGAACCTTCGACACCTGGAACACGCTCGCCAAGGCGGATCCCCTCATCCATGAGGTTCCTGACCAGACCCCGTTCCCGCGCAAGAGCGTGGCCACCGTCGCTTTGCAGCTGATCAAACGGTTCCGCGACATCTGGAGCGCCAACCAACCCGGGCGTTTCCCCCCTCGGTCATGCTGTCATGCCACGCCGGTCTCGCCGTGCGAGCCGGGCTTACCCTGTCCGAGATGGTCATCCGGCAAGCCCGTTGGACGGCGCGAGCCATTTTGGAAGCGGACCGGATGGGCCGCCTCCTGGATGTCCGCAACCCGGTGATGCGGCTGGACCGCTTCACCGACCGCTGGCCCGAGAACCGAGCGCAGCAGCAGGCGTTCGCAGCCGCCCTGACTGAGTTCGCCGATGGCCTGGAAGCCATCAGGACCAACGGCATGGAACTGGAGGACGTCCAGGAATGGCTGCGCCTCCGCTTCGGCGCGCGGGTTGTGACCAGATCGGTGCAGGCTCTGAACGAACGAAATGGCCGCGCCCTGCATGCTGGAACCCATGGCTACACCCGAGGCGGGGGGCTGTATGTTCCCGCGGCTCCAGCGATCGTCGCCGCAAGCTCCCTCGCGTCCGTCGTTCCCGCCCGCGCCCACACCAACATGGGAGATCGACGGCCGTGACTGGATACCTGACCATCGAGGCGCAGATCGCCGCCATGGCCAGGATCTGGCCAGCTTTTCGCCTGAAGCATCAAAGCGGCCCGAGCGCTGTCTGGGTGGGCGAGTTGCGGCCGCTCATGCAGACGTTCACCATCGCAATGGCGTACTCGGCGCCCACCGTGGTCGAGGTGCTGGACCGGCGCAGGATGCAGCCGCGGGTTTGCGTTCTTTACCCCTACCTACGCCCGCGCATGCAGGATCCAGAGGGTCAGCTGCCCCACGTCTACTACACCGGAAGCGGTCCCTTGGACGTCGTCATGTGCCTCTTCGACCCCGACTCTGAGGAGTGGTCTCCCGCCATGGCGCTTGCGGAGACCACGGTGCCATGGGCGATCGACTGGCTGGCTGCCTACGAAGGTTGGCGTGCCACCGGCAAGTGGACGGCAACTGGCAGGCATTTGCTGAACCCAATGGAAGCCATCTGATGAACTACATTCCTCCGCGCCGGTCCGACGGAACCATCCAGCACACGCGCGCAAGGCTGCCCTGGCCTCAGGACAAGCCTTTCAGGATCCTGTCGATCGACGGAGGCGGGATCTGCGGCATCCTGCCCGCGTCGGTGTTGGCTGAACTCGAATCGAGGTTCTTGGGCGGCGGCTCCGTGGCCAGCCACTTTGACATGGTCGCAGGCACGTCCACTGGCGGCATAATCGCCCTTGGCTTGGCGCATGGCCTTTCGGGACGTGCGGTGCAGAGGTTCTACCTCGAGCGGGGGCATCGAGTGTTCCCCAATCCAAACCCGATCGTGCGCGCCTGGCGGCGGATCCGGCGTTGGCATCGGCCCGCCTACAGCAGCACGGCCCTGAAGCAGGAACTTCTGGGCATTTTCGGCGACACGCCCCTCGAGGACGCGAGGGTGCGCCTTTGCATCCCGAGCTTTGAAGGCATCCATGGCGAGCCATGGATCTACAAGACGCCGCATCATCCGGATTACAGGAAGGACCGGGTGGAGCGGATGGTCACGGTCGCGCTGGCCACCTCCGCCGCCGCCACCTACCTCAGGGCCGTCCCAAACAACGGCTACCTGATGGTGGACGGAGGTTTGTGGGCCAACAACCCCATCATGAACGCGGTGACGGATGCATTGGCGTGCTTCGACATCCGCAGATCCCAGATCCGGATCCTCAGCCTCGGGTGCGGCGAAACACCGTTCAAAGTTGACCCAGGTCGGGCCAAAGGCGGACTGTTCCAGTGGCGGGACGCGATCCGTGCGGCGATGCGGGCGCAGTCGCACAACGCCCTCGGACAGGCATACCTGCTGGTGGGCAAAGAGAACGTGGTCCGGCTCGACGCTCCAGAAACCGCCAATCCCATTCCGATGGACGACCATCGGAGGGCTGCGGCCGAACTGCCCGCCATCGCCAGATCCCTTGTTGAGGGCTCCGGCCACCACATTCAAGGCTTGTTTCTCAAGGAAGCGGCGGCGCGATACGAGCCCTGCACGCACGGCCGCATCGGATAGAGATGTCGTCCGGGTTCGACCCCGACCACGGCTCCCGGCGCGACCGGATTAAGATTCTCGGAAATGGGTTTGCCCGCCGGTGATGGAGGCGATCGTCTCCACGCTCACCGGCGCGAACAGCCGACCGATCGCGTTGCCCTCCGGAAGCGGCCGGGCGCACGTTCCCGCTCCCGTTCCCTAAGCGCAGGTTCAGGGCCGCCGGTGCCTTGGAGGCCCGAGAAATGCAGAAACCCTGCCGCCGACCACGTCGGGGCGCCTCATCTCGCACTCCCAGACGACCAGGCTGCGCCATCCCATCTGCCCCAACCTGGCCGCGTGCTCCGCGTCGCGTTCCCGGTTGCGGGCGAACTTGGGAAGCCAGTAGTCCGTCCGAGTCTTCGGCACCGTGGCGAAGCGGCATCCCTCGTGCCGGTGCCAGAAGCACCCGTGCAGCCACACCACCTTCCGCCGGGCGCTGAACACCAGGTCAGGCGTCCCGGGCATTCCGCGGCCATGGACCCGGAAGCGGTAGCCCGCACGATGCAACATGGAGCGCAGGGCCAGTTCGGGACGGGTATCCTTGCCCTTGTTGGCCCGCATCGTGCGGCGGGTCGCGTCGGAAACGCCTGACCAGCGACTTCCGACCGTGTCCACTGGCTTCAGCGGACCGGTTTCCGGCCCAGGATCATGGGATGATACCGCCACGTCTGGAGGATTGCGCTTTCCATCGCTGCTTCAAGCTCACTTCAGCCGATCGTGCGTCGTCGAGGCCCACGTCTTGCGCGGATGCCGTGTGGGTGGTGCGTACATGACGAAGCAAGATCACAAGCTGGAATCAACGCCATGCTGTTGAATCTTTCGTGATCGCAAGATTAAGTCATGGTGGGCCGTCACGGGTTGGCGGAATACTGAAATTCCGTCGTTCCCTTGGGTGCCCCAACATGGATGCGTTTTACCAAGCTGGCGTTCCGCAAGATTTTGGACAAACAGCTATCTCAGGATCCGACAATCCTCCTGGCTGTGGGGAGACGTTGGCGAGGTTTCAGCGCCGCCGAAGACTGTTCCAGCGTGCAGACCAGGCGAGCAGCCTGTCTTCCGCGCGCTGAGGATGGCCGAAGAGTCTGGAGATGTTGGCGCACTGCGGATCCTGCTGGAGAGGCGCCGCGCCAAGGTCACCACCTCAGCGGATCCCGATCTCCTTGCTGGCCTGCAAGTGTGGATCGAGCGGACGGAGGCAGCGATTGAGCGCGAGCGTGCGGCAGGCGGGCCAGGCAGCTTGCTGAATCCAGGGCACAGGATTAACCAGATGGTCGACCGTGCGCTCGCCCGCAGAGGACTGCAACGGAAACATAAGTACGGCAGCTTCATCCAGGACCACCTCCAGGGCCACCACTCCGCAACCCGATAAGAAAATTTTCCGCCTCGTCGGCATTGTTGAAGACTTGCCCTGGCTCGAGGTGGCCATCGATGACGAGGAGCAGCGGTCCTTCGGGAGCTTCCGGGAACAGCGGTATCACCTCTGATGCGCCGAGATCATCCACAATGGGATATCCAACTGAAAGGAGCTCACCAGGCAAGCGGACGCCATGTTCGTGGAGAACGTCGAAAAAAGCCGCCAGCGCGTCAGCGATCGTTTGCGCTCTCGTATCATCTAATCCGGCTCCCATAACCGCGCAGGTGACCAGCCCAGAGATCGAGGACCGCGCAAAGAAGTAATGTTTGTAATCGTACTCGTAGTGTTCAGCCATCGATCCCTCTGCGATATATAAGACAACAGATCATGAGCATATATATCTAACTGGTTGAGATGCCTGGCTGGCAGTGTCTCAGCCGAGTTTGGTGAAACCTCACTATCAGTATTCTATCGATAATAGCTGCGCATTCTGTTTTGGCAAAGCCGAACCCAAGTCCTACTGCTCGGCCTCATCGGCCGTGCCTTCTGCTCCGCAGTGCATCAGCCATTGAAGATGAGCGCTCCGAGCAGCGTCCTGCTGTGGTGACGCATTGCATTGAATGACCCCGGCGTGGACTCCGGGATAGATGTGGTCCCGTCCCTCGCAGAAATGCCGTGCCATTTCCATCTTGCCATCAAGGCGTCGGGCGCTTCGGGCATCGCTGCCCTCAACCCGGCGCTGCTACGACCATGACCGCGGATTGGCAGGCCCGGATATGCTGCCTGGTTCGTCGCTGGCAGGTACGCTGAACTTTAGCCACGCGCTGATTGGTCGACTCCAGTGCGCTTCGGGTAGTGCCAAGTCAATCGGCGCCGAGATCGCCTTCGCTCGCAATCTCACGAGCCGCTCGGAGATCGCGCCCGCGCTGAAATCGGTGCTCACAACAGTTTGGGCGACCTACGGCGCCAGAGCTGCTTGGGCGGACGGTGACGATCAAGCCTGAGCATGTCGACTTCCGCCAGGTCACCCGCGCTCGCCCCATGGCAAAATCAACATCCCTTGCCGTCTTCTTCCTGGCCGTCCCCCGACAATCCCGTGGCGGCGCGCCCGGATCGTGCCGCCAGAGCTTCGGGCCGCTCGCCGGTTCTCGCGATGGCGTCACGCACGACCTCGCGCCACCATGGGTCGCGTTCGGCTGACAGCCTCACGACGTCGCCGGTGCTCAGCACCACCACCGAGGGGGTGAAGCCCGCCCGCTCAGCGAGCGCCGCGACCCCGTCGCGGAACGCGTCGGCCACCGAGAAACGGGCAGAGCCCGTTTTCGCGAGCCCGGCGGCACCCGGACCGCCGCCGGGCTGGCCACCCGGCTCATCCCGACGACGCGGGGCATCGTCGTCCCCGCGATGCTCCGCATCCTGGAGAACCAGCGCCAGGACGAGGTCGCAGCCGGTCCGGTCCACGCCGCGGGCAACCATGCCGAACAGCCAGAGCGCCACCAGGCCGGGCGCCGCCGTCCTGGCCGCGTCCCTGATCCCGGCCAGCATCGCCTGGAACCGCCCTTGCTCCGCTTCGAAGACGGCCGACAGCGCCGGGCAGAGCGGGTGCTCCGGACGCAGGCTGTGGAGCACGCTCCGGCCCGATCCGGCCGCCCTGACGATGCCAGCCCCCTCCAGCGTGTCCAGGCCCCTCGCGACGCTCGCCTTGGCGAGGCCGGTGCGGCGGACCAGGTCAGGGGCGGCCAGTTGGCCGCCGTGCAGCGCCAGCTCCCGAACCAGCCGAACCCCGGCATCCGTCCCGAGGATGGCCGTTAGAGGGTATCTCTGCATGCTCTGGTGGGCTGCCCTGGCCATGGCTCGGTCCTTTCGGATGGCATCATGGTGCGAGCCGCTGGGTTACATATCAAGCCCAAAGGATCGATATCGAGACCTGTGACCTGCTGACCTCGTTCCTGTGCCTGCCTGCTCCCCGCCTCCCGACCTGCGCGGTGTCGCCAGCGGCTGCACTTCTGATGTTGCCTGACACCGTTCGGGGCACCGCGTACCAGGAGGCGCGCGGCGGTCGTCGAGCATGGCGGCCCGGCGTGGTTCCGTCGCCCGCGGATGAGTGCCCCTGTCCGGGATCAGGGTTTCCCGCAGCGACGCGGATGGTGTTCCGTCGCCCCCAGAAAGCGGCGGCGCCAGACCGCGCAGCGCGGCCCCGCGCGCGATGGCTCACAACCCGTGGCCGGGAACGGCGTGCTGGGCTCGCCCGTTGCAGAGCCGACCCACCCACGTAGGAGCACCCCATGGCCAATCCGTGGACGAAGAAGAACCCGGCGCTGAGCCTGTTCCTGAGCGGCGCGAACGCCTGGGCCGGGGCGGCCCGCGGCATGCTGACGAAGGAAGCCCGCCGCCAGCAGGCGGCCGCGATGGGCGCAGGCGCCAAGCAACTAGCGAGCTTCTGGGCATCCGCCCTGAAACCGCTTTCGCCGGGCGGCAACAAGGCCAAGCGCCGCCGCTGAACGCGTCCGCAGCAGCAGCCGGACTGCTGCATCATGGACAGGCTCCGGACCCGTCACTTTGCCGACAACAAGGGCGCATCCATGCTGCCCAGCCCAACCAACCCCGAGAGCGTGACGTGGGCGCGAGGGCAGACTGAGTTGCAGGCGGCGCTGGTCCGCCGCCAGATCCCACAGGTCAGCGATGGCCGAAAGATGCGCAGCCCTGGGGCCGCCGAAGCTTCTCCGGCTTTCCGAGACTCCTCGCAGAGATGGGCTGAGATAGCAGGCGAGCCACGGGTTCAAATGACGGGTCACCGCCCGATCTTCTGTGACACCCTCAGCATTTCGGAACGCAACGCTTGGCTTGCACGATGCTCGGCTTTCTCCCGCATGCCCCACCGAAGGTTTTCGGCGTTCATGGCAGGTCCTTTTCCCTGAGCCGGAAGACCTCAGCCCTGGCCAGCCCGCGTACCCGCGTGCCTGATGGCAGCGCGCCTTCATAGCTTTCGTGGTGATGCCCATGTACGACCAAGCGGGCGCGGCAGTGCGCGGCGGCCTGGTCGATGCCGACGGATCCATGGTGATGGCAACTCGGCGCCTCATGGGTCACCAGCACGTCGGCGCGCCAGCGCTTCAGCGCGTCCACGTCCTCCGGGAAGATGGCGTCGCGCATCCCGAGCGGCAGCCCGTCACGCCACCGCTCCTGCCGGGGCAGACGCCGCAGGTACGCCTTGCGGGACGTATGCACCGGCTCCGCAGGCCCACCGCTGTTCAGCCGGGGCAACCAGACCCGGCCCTTGAACACCCCGCCCAGGCCCGCGACCGCCATCCAGCCGATCCGGCGGCATCGGGCGTGCGGGTTGCCCGCGGGGTGGTCGCCCCAGAGGTGGTCGAAGTACTCGGCTTTGTCCGTGTCGTGGTTTCCGGGGATCCAGTGCACCGGGATGCCTGCCTCGAACACGGAGGCTAGCTGGATCCGCAGCGGCTGCACGAGGTCGCAGTCGCCCAGGATCACCACCGCGTCCGGCCGCTCATCCCGGCAGGCCACGCGCAGCGGTTCCCATTCGCCGTGAGGGTCGCCGTAGAGGATCACGCCGCCGCTCATTTCGTGGCCTTCGGGGCGATCCCGCCCTGGTGCCGGGCCGCTTCCTTCCCGCGCAAGTCCCCGGGTCCGCCCCGGGCCACGATCGCGGCGGCTTCGGCGCCGTCCAGCACGCGCCGGACAACCAGGGAGTCGACCAACGCCTCGACGGCGGCCCTGCGCACGCGCACCAGGTCACGCGCCTCCGCGTAGGCCCGGTCGAGCATCGCCCGCACCCTGGCCGACACGGTGGGGCTTGCGGCCAGCATCCCGGGCAGCGCCAGCGGGTCGGGCATGCCCCGCCACACGAGACCATCCTCGCCGTCGAGGCCGAACGCGGTCACCGCCGAGGCGGCCAGCCAGGTTGCCTTCGCAAGGTCGCTGGCGGGTCCGCCTCCCGCGCCGGATGACGGCGCGCCCAGCAACTCCTCCTCGGCCGCGCGCCCGGCGAGCAGCACGACCAGTCGTTGATGCACGTTCTCCGCGCGCATGAAAGACGACGACGCCACCACCGAGGTGCCGCCGCCAGTGCTTTCAGTGTCCCGAACCGACACAGCGCCGAGCTCATCCGGGGTCAGCGTCAGAACCGCGACGGCATGCCCGGCCT
>CAXTUQ010000121.1:0-11994 GCA_964247405.1 uncultured Acetobacteraceae bacterium | reverse complement strand
CCACAGGAGCGCCTGCCCGGCTGCGCCCACGGCCATGGACCAGGACGCCACGGCCCGGCCCCCGAGCCGGTCCGGCAAGCCGCCCGCCACGGCGCGCACGGCGACGAAGCACAGGCCGAACGCGAGCAGCGCGTAGCCCGCTCCGGCCCAGCCCCGTGCCGCGAAGGCCAGGGACGCGAAGGCGGACACGGCTGCGTAGCCGATCCCGGCCAGCATGAGCGCCACGCCGGGCCGCCAGATGCGCCCGACGACGCCGAGCAACGGCAGGCGCATGCCGCCAAGCGCGGGGGCCGGGTCCAGCGGCAGCACCACGGCCAGGGCGGCGAGCGGCAGGAACACCGTCGCCCAGGCCACGGCCGGGAAACCGAAGGTTTCGTAAAGGGCGAAGCCCAGCGGCGCCCCCACCGCCAGGGCGCCGTATTGGGCCATCCCGTTCCAAGACATGGCAAGGCCGGACCGCCCGGCCCCGGCACGCAGGATGGCCCAGCTCAGCACGCCGGTGATGAGCAGGCTCTCACCCATCCCGAGCACGAGCCGCCCGGCGAGCAACACCGGCAAGGAGACGGCCGGCGTGAGCGGGACCGAGGCCAGGGAAGCCACGCCGGCACCGGCGCAGACCAGGAGGCCGCGCGCCAGCGTGGCCTTCGCGCCGCCGCAATCCACCATGCGGCCGGCGTAGGCCCGCGTGAGCACGGTGGCGAAGGATTGGATGCCGACCGCCAGCCCGGCCATCGCGGTTCCAAAACCGAGCGTGCCGTGGACATGGAGCGGCAGCACGGGCAAGGGCACGCTGACCGTGAGGAAGCCGAGGAACATGGCGGCGAGCAGCGGCCCGAGGGGCTTGAAGAGTCCCCGGACCGCCATGCCGTCGTTCAGACGAGGACGGTCCTGCCGGTCAGCGCGGCCTCCAGGGCGCAGTCCGCGAGGCGCAGCGCCTGCCGGCCATCGTGGGGCGTGACCGGCATGGGGCCGCTGGTCTCAATCGCCTCGATGAAAAGGGCGAGCTCGGTCCGGTAGGCATCGGCGTAGCGCTCCAGGAAGAAGTTCAGCAGCGGCTCGCGCGCCTCGGTCTCGGTCCTGCCCCAGCGGCGTACGGTGGTCGGCCGCAGGTTCTCGTTGAGCAGCATCCCCTCGGAGCCGAAGACCTCCATGCGCTGATCATAGCCGTATACCGCCTCGCGGCAGCAGTTGATGTGGCACTGGCGCCCGGAGGCGGCGCGCATCTGCACCATCACCGTGTCGAAGTCGTCGAACTCCGCCAAGCTGGGATCGACCAGCCGGCTGCCGGTCGCCGCGACCTCGACCGGCTCCTCGCCGAGCAGCCAGCGCGCCATGTCGAAGTCGTGGATGACCATGTCGCGGAAGATGCCGCCGGAGTGCCGCAGGTACTCCGGCGGCGCCAGCCCCGGGTCGCGGCTGGTGATGACCACCTGGCGCACCTCACCGATCTCGCCGGCGTCGATGGCGCGGCGCAATCTCTGCGCGCTCGGGTCGAAGCGCCGGTTGAATGCCATCATGACGCGGCCGCCCAGGCGCTCGATCTCGGCGACGGCCGCGTCCGCCTTGGCGATGTCGAGGTCGATCGGCTTCTCGCACAGCACCGCCTTCCCCGCCTGCACGGCCTGCAGCGTCAGGTCCACGTGGGTGTCGGTCGGCGTGCCGACGACGACGGCGTCCACGTCGTCGCGCCCGATCAGGGCGACCGGGTCGCGGGACGCCTCGCACCGCAGTTCGGCCGCGAGGGACTCCGCCGCATTGCCGAACGGGTCGGCCACGGCGACGAGCTTCGCGCGCCGGCTCGCGGCGACGTTGGCGGCGTGGACCTTGCCGATCCGCCCGGCGCCGAGGACTGCGATACGAACCATTCCGTTGTCTCCTAGAGAGGGTGCAGGGCGTGATCGCGTCCGCCCGGCCTCACAGCGGGGCCGCCGGGTGCGGCGGCGCGTCGAAGCCGCCCCAGACCGATTGGTCGTAGTTCACCATCGACCCCGTCATCAGGCCGGACTCGCCGCTCGACAGGAATGCCACCGCGCGCGCGACCTCCTGCGGGTCCACCAGGCGGCCAAAGGGCTGCTTGGCGGCCGCCTCCGTCAGCCAGTCCGGGTTGCCGCCGTGGAACTCCTGCTGGATGCGGTCCTCGCCCTCGCTGGCCATCCAGCCGATGTTGAGGCCGTTGACGCGGATGCGGTTGCGCAGCAGCGCATAGGCCGTGTTCAGCGTGAGCGTCGCCAGCGCGCCCTTGGACGCGCAGTAGGCCGAGATGAAAGGCTGGCCCGCCATGCCGGAGATGGAGCAGATGTTGACGACCGTGCCCTCCGTGCCCTCCCGGCGCATGACCTTGATCGCGTCCTGCATCAGGAAGAACGGGCCGCGGACGTTGACCGCGAAGATCTTGTCGAACAGCTCGGGCGAGGTGTCGAGGACCGTGCCCCGGTCCGTGACCGCCGCCGCGTTGACGAGCACGTCGATCCGGCCGAACCGGGCGTCGGCCCGGGCGATCACGGCGCGGCAGTCCTCGACCCGGCCGAGATCGGCCGCGACGAACTCCACCTCCGCGCCGGTCGCGTCCCCGATCTCGCGCGCCTTCGCCTCGCCCTTCTCGCGCGAACGGCCGCAGATGACGAGGCCGGACGCGCCGCGGTCGGCGAACAGCCGCGCGATGGCCGCCCCCAGGCCTTGCGTGCCGCCTGTGACGACGGCGATCTTGCCTTCGAATTGTGCCATGGCAGCTTATCCCTCGATCTGGTAGCCGGCGGCGGCGAGCGCCGCCGACAGGGCGCGGTGGCCGATCCGCGCGTATTCGGCCGGAGGCGCTTTCGCCGGGTCCTGCTCGGCCTCGACGACGAACCAGCCCTGGTAGCCGGCGTCAGCCAGGCGGCGGCACACCGCGGCGAAGTCGATGGCCCCGTCGCCCGGCACGGTGAACGCGCCTTCCAGCACGGCGTCGAGGAAGGATTGCCGCTCCCGGTCCAGGCCCGCGATCACCGGGCCGCGCACGTCCTTCGCGTGAACGTGGACGATGCGCCCGCCGTGAGCGTCGATCACCCGCAGCACATCGCCCCCGGCGAAGCGCATGTGCCCGGCGTCATACAGCAGCCCGACCGCCGTCCCGGTGTGCCGCATCAGCAGGTCCAGGTCGCGCTCGGTCTCGATGGCCGTCGCCATATGGTGGTGGAAGGCGAGCGGCACGCCGGCCTCGGCGCAATGCTCGGCGAAGCGGGTGAGGCGGCGGCCGTAGGCCTTGATCTCGTCCTCGGACAGACGCCGGCGCGTGGCGAGCGGGGCGCCCCGCTTGTTCTGCACCGTCCCGGCCGTTTCGCCATAGGCGAGGCAGGCGGCGCCGAGTTCGCGGAACAACGCGAGCTGCGCCGCAACCCGGTCTTTCTCCTCCGCCAAGTCGTCGGGCGCGTCGAGCACGGTGCCGGAGTACCAGCCGGAGGCAAGCTTGAGGCCGTACGCGTCCAGCTTGGAACGCAACTCTGCCGCGACCTTCGGGAACTTGCCGCCGGTCTCGACACCGGAGAACCCGGCGTCCCGGCTGTCCCCCAGGCAGGTCTCAAGCGTCGTCTCGCCGCCGAGTTCGGGCAGGTCGTCGTTGGACCACGCGATCGGCGCGATGCCCAGTTTCGCTTTCATCGTTTCCTCCCGCGAGCCGTTCAGATGCCGACGCGCTGCTTCGCGCGGCCTTGCCGCTGGGCGTCATGCGCCGCGGAAACGTCCTCGCGCCCGCTGACCTCCGGCACGCCCACGTCCCACCAGGCGTCGCCCGGCGACCAGGCGAAGGCGTCGGAGACGATCGTGATCACCGTCGTGCGATCCGTGGTCTTGGCCCAGTCCAGCGCCTCGCCGAGTTCGGCCAGGCTCTCGACGCGCCGGGTGAGCGCGCCCATGGCCTCGCCGTGCTTGGCGAAGTCCACCGCGAACGGCTCCTTGACCCGGCAATCGCGGATCAGGTTGTTGAAGGAGGGCACGCCCTTGGCGTTCTGCAGCCGGTTGATCACCGCGTAGCCGCCGTTGTCGCAAACAATAAGGACCATCTTGTGCCCGGACAGCACCGACGAATAAACGTCCGAGTTCATCATCAGGTAGGTGCCGTCGCCCACCATCACGATCGGCGTGCGGGTGGGGTCGGCCATCGCGGCGCCCCAGCCGGCGGCGATCTCGTAGCCCATGCAGGAGAAGCCGAACTCGCAATCAAAGGTGCCCGGCGCCTTCACGCGCCAGTTCTTCATGACCTCGCCGGGCAACCCGCCGGCCGCGGTGATCAGCAGGTCGCGCTCGCCCGCCTTGGCGTTCACGACGCCAATTACCTGCGCGTAGGTCGGCACCGGCGCGTTGGTCGGCTTCTGCAAGCCGTCGAGCACGGCGTTCCACCCGGCGAACGCGCGCCGCCCCCGGTCCGTCCAACCCGGTTCGGCCGTCCAGTCGTCCAGGCCAGCGTCCAGTTCCCCCACCGTTTCCCGCGCGTCGCCGACCACGGCGAGCGCCCGGTGCTTCACCGCGTCCCAGCGCGCCGCGTTGACGGACACGAACTTGGCGTCCGCGGCGAAGGCCGTCCAGGAGCCTGTGGTGAAGTCCTGCAAACGCGTGCCCACGGCGAGGATCACGTCGGCCTCGGCCGCCAGCTCGTTGGCCGAGGTGGAGCCGAGGATGCCGACCGGGCCGACATGGGCGGGATGGTCGTGCGCGACCGATCCCTTGCCGGCGACGGTCTCGGCGAGCGGGATGCCCCGGCGCTCGGCGAAACGCGCCACTTCCTCTTCGGCCAAGGAGTAGCGCACCCCGCCGCCCGCGATCAGCAGAGGGCGCTTGGCGCTTTTGAGCAGTTCGATGGCGTCCTCAAGCCGGGCCTTGTCCGGGCGGGGGCGGGGTACGGCGTGGACGGTCGGCTCGAAGAAGGCGGCGGGGTAATCGGCCGCGAGTTCCTGCACGTCCTGGGGCAGGGCGAGAAAGGCCGGGCCGCAATCCGCCGGGTCAAGCATCGCGGCCGTGGCCTGCGGCAGGGAGGACACCACCTGCTCCGGGTGGGTGATGCGGTCCCAGTAGCGGGTGACGGCCTTGAAGGCGTCGTTGGCCGTGGCCGTGGGATTGCTGAAGTGTTCGAGCTGCTGCAGCACCGGGTCGGGCCGGCGGTTGGCGAAGGTGTCGCCCGCGAGCAGCAGCACAGGCAAGCGGTTCGCATGGGCGACGCCGGCCGCCGTCACCATGTTGAGGGCGCCGGGTCCGATGGAGCTGGCGGCAACCATGATCTGCCGGCGCCGCCGGGCCTTGGCGAAGCCGATGGCGGCCAGCGCCATGGACTGCTCGTTCTGCCCGCGCCAGGTCGGCAGCACGTCCTGCACGGCCTCAAGGGCTTCGGACAGGCAGGTGACGTTGCCGTGGCCGAAGATCGCGAAGACCCCGGGGAACAGCGGGACCCGTGCGCCATCAACAATGGTGAACTGGTTGCAGAGAAAGCGGACCACGGCCTGCGCCATGGTGCAGCGGACGGTCTTCATGCGGCCCCTCCCATCGCACGGCCGATGCCGCCGCGCACCCGATTTTCACAATTCTTATTGCACCGGATAGAGAATTGCAACATCAGTTGTGAAAACCGTCGCCCGGGCCGCGGCGGGTTCAAGCCGGTGCCTCAGGCACGCTTCGTTTGCCGTGACGCCCGGCTGCGGTCCCGCTCGATCCCGGTCACCGTCGGGATGCGCGGGGTGGCGCCGCGGTCGGGCTGCAGCAAAGCGGCCGTGGCCACCGCGAGGCATTGCACGAGGCACATCGGGCCGGCCAGCGAGCGCGAGAAGCTGTACTCGTCCTCCGGGATCGTGAACAGGACGCGCGCGTGCTTGGCCAGCGGCGAGAGCGGGCTGTCGGTGATCGCAACGACAGGCGCCCCGTTCGCCGCGGCAACGTCCCGGATCGCGACCACTTCCCTGGCGTAGTGGCGGAACGCGACGGCGACGAGCACGTCCCGGGTGGAAACGGCCGCCGCCATCTCCTGGGCAAGGCCGCCTGCCGGGTCGAGCAGCACGACCCGGCGGCGCAGCATGACCAGGACGTAGCGCAGGAAGGAGGCGATCGGCTCGGAGCGGAGCTGGCCGGCGATGTAGATCGTCTCGGCGTCTTTCAGCAGGCGCGCGGCGTCCGACAAGCTTTCCTCGGTCACGCTCTCCAGCAAGCCCTGCAGCGTTGCGATGTCGCGGACCACGAGGTCCCGCAGGAAGCCGAGATTGCCGTGGCTCGGGTTGCGCGAAAGATCGACCTCGATCGCGCCGATGCGTTCGCGGAAGCCCGGGGCGGCGGTGGCGAGCCGGGTCTGGAACACCGACTGCATCTGCTTGAAGCCGGAATAGCCGAAGTGCTGGGCGAAGCGGACGAGGGCCGAGGGATGCACCCCGCACCCGGCGGCGACGGCGTTGATGGACTCGAGCGCCACCGCGTTCGGGTTCTGGGTGAAGAAACGCGCGATCTGCTGGGAGCGGCCGGAGAGGCTCGGGTATCCCCGCGTGATAAGGTTGACGATCCCCTCGTAGTTCAGGGGCAGGGCCGGAGCCTCGTCCGTTCCGTCCATCGCCACCCGCCTCTCCTGGCCGCCTTTGACCGCTTCGCCTGCATCCGGGATGGAAATTTTATCGCGTCAGGCGCGGTTGAGCAACCATCATTGCCGACGCCGCCGGAGGTGAGAGGAGCGGGAAGCAGGCAGTCCTCGCCGCCACCGCCCAGAACCTTCGAAAGCTTGCAGCACTGATCCCAATGCCAAAGCCCGCAACGGCCACCTGATCCCAGGTGGCCGACGCGGGGCTCCTCATACCGGCAGCCCCTTGGTGCTCAAGGTCGGGTGCGGTCCTGCAGAAACCCCGTCCGGACGCGTTGGCACGCTGAGTCGAACTTTCGGTTCCCCTGCTACCGGAACCCCAAGGCCACCGGCCCGCTGGTGCCGGCGTGAGACGGGTCCGGGCAGCCTTGCTCGGGGCTGCGCTGCTGGCCATGCCCCGGGCGGCGCAGGCGGACGCCGACACCTACGTGCAGGTCGAGCGCGGCCGATACCTCGCGACCGTGGGCGACTGCGTCGCCTGCCACACCCGCAACCTGGCCGGGGGACGCGGCATCGAGACGCCGTTCGGCACGGTGCGGTCCGCGAACATCACGCCGGACGACCGCGCCGGGATCGGCCGCTGGACCGCAGACGGGTTCTACGGCGCCATGCACGAGGGCCATCGGCCCGATGGCGCGCACCTGTATCCCGCCTTTCCCTATAACTACTACACGCTTGTCACCCGGGCGGACACCGATGCGATCTTCGCCTTTCTCAGAAGCGTGCCGCCAGTGTCGAACCAAGTCGAGCGCAACGCGCTGCCGTGGCCGTTCAGCGTGCGTGTCTCAATGGTGGGCTGGAACCTGCTCTCGTCGCGCCCCGGACCTGGATGCCCGACCCGAACCTGTCCGGCGAGTTCAACCGCGGCGCCTACCTGGTGGAAGGCTTGGGCCATTGCGGCGCCTGCCACACGCCGATGAACTGGATCGGCGCGCCGAAGGAGGGCGCGCACCTGCAGGGCAACCGGGTCCAGGACTGGATCGCGCCGAGCCTCACGAACGACAGCCGGCTGGGCCTGGGCGCCTGGTCGATGGACGACGTCGTGGCCGACCTGCGCGCCGTTACAACCTACCTGAAGCAGCGCGGGACGGCGGGCGGCCCGGCGAAGCGGGAGGGTGCCGCGGTCCACGCCGATAATTGCAGCGCCTGCCATGCGCGCGACGGCACGGGCATCCCGGACATCCTCCCGCGCCTGGCCGGCAGCCAAGTCGTGCAGCAGGACGACCCCGCGACCATTCTGCGCATCCTGGCCACCGGGACGCGCGCGGCCGCGACCGAGGACGCCCCTACCGCGCCGGCGATGCCCTCGTTCGGCTGGCGCCTGTCGGACCGACAGGTCACGGCGGTCGCGACGTTCATCCGCAACAGCTGGGGCAACGCGGCCGGAACCGTGTCCGAGGGCGAAGCGGCACGGGTGCGCGGCAAGGTCGCGAGCCGGACGGAGTGACGTCCGCACCCGGCCATGGGACGGCGTCAGCTGCCCGGCTTCGCAGCCGCCTTGAGCAATCGGAACGCCTGCACGATCTGGTCCGCCCGCATCAGTTCAGGATCGTGCGCCAAGGGGCCGCAGGTCTTGGCCGCTGGCGTTTCGGCGAACGCTTCGAGCGCCGCGGCCTCGGCATGCGACAGCGCTGCCGTGGCCAGGTCCTGGCCCGGCACGCGCCGCAGCGTCTCGTCGTCGGGCTGCGGGGCGTGGGTCGCGTCCATCACGGCCGCGCGGCGCAGGTCGAACGACCAAACCTCGTCGCGCATCCCGCACAGCGGCGCAAGCGTTGCCACGCTGCCCAGGCGGACTGCGTCCTCTAGGGCGGCCTGGCTCGGGCTGGACGCTGCCTGACCCCAGGACGGCCAGCAGACCAGGCACGCCGCCGCCAGCATGATTCTGTCGGGCATGGCGCATCCTCCATGCGCCGGAGCCGCGGCGCAAGACGGCCTCCATCGGCAGGCGGCGTTGACAGCACCGGGCGGCCCGGCGCTTCATCTCGGCAAGAAGCCCACCCCGGAGGACGCCCGATGACACGCACGCTGGCCGGCGCGCTCGCCCTGATCCTTGCCACCGCGATGCCGGCTGCGGCCCAGTCGCCCGCGGTGCCGCAGATCCGGTTCGACGCCGACGCCGACTTCCTGAAAATGCCGGAAAACCTCTATCTCGGCGAGGCCGCGGGGGTCGCCGTGAACGCGCAGGGCCATGTGTTCGTCTTTTCCCGCGGCAGCACGACCGGCCCGGCCTATGCCGCGGCGGCCGCGCAACTGTTGGAGTTCGGGCCCGACGGCGCCTTCATCCGCGAGATCGGCAGGAACCTGTATGCCTGGTCGTTCGCGCACGCCGTCCGGATCGACCCGGCCGGCAACGTGTGGGCGGCCGACAAGGGCTCGGACATGGTCATCCGCTTCAACCCGCAGGGCCGGGTGACGATGGTGTTCGGCCGCAAGCAGGAGGCGTCGGACGAGGACACCGAACCGCTGAAGCACCCGAAGCCGCCGCTGCCGCCGATCAACGGCATGTTCCGCCAAGTCACCGACATCGCCTGGGACAGCCATGGCAACGGCTACATCAGCGACGGCTACATCAATGCGCGGGTGGCCAAGGTGTCGCCGACCGGCGAATGGCTCGCCTCCTTCGGCAGTCCCGGCAACGGACCCGGCCAATTCAACACCCCGCACAGCATCGCCACCGACGCGCAGGACCGGATCTACGTCGCCGACCGCGGCAACCGCCGCATCCAGGTGTTCGACACGGATGGGACGCTGGTGCGGCAGATCACCATCGACGTGCCGTTCGACCCGAACGCGAAGCCGGCGATCGGCAACAAGCCGGATCAGAACCCGCCCGTGGGCACGGCGCAGACCATGGTCGCCGGGTCCCCGTGGGCGTTGTGCATCACCCCGCCGCCCAACCAGGTGCTGTATGCTTCGGACGCCTACCCCGGCCGTGTCTACAAGCTGTCGCTGGACGGCAAGCTGCTCGGCGTGCTGGGCGGGGCGGGCAAGCAGCCTGGGCAGTTCGGCTGGATACACGAGATCGCCTGTCCCTCGGAGAACACGCTGTTCGTGGCCGAGCTGCTGAACTGGCGGGTGCAGAAGCTCACCCTGCATCCGTGACCGTCCCCTCAGGCGCAGCCCCGCTTGGCCAGGCAACGCCCGCAGAGGGCCGAAACGCGGCGTACGTCGGTTCTGGGCGACCCGCTCTCCTGGTGAGGTTTCGTCGGAGAGCAGCGTTCTGCAGGGCGGCCACGCCTGACCGGGTCCATGCTGGAGAGTTGGGCTTGGCTCTATTCGGCCGGGGCCACCTCGGCCTCGCGCTGGCCCGTTGCGTCGAGTGCGGCGCGGACAACGCCTGACGCCTTTGCCTCCTCCACGAAGCTGCGCAGGAATGGAATGCCCGCGGCCCGGCTTTTTGGCACTGCCATCGCCTGCCGGATCGCCATGAAGCAGCCAGGCAGCAACCGCAGCTCCGGATGGGTCCGCACCAGCGCCGCCAACGGCTGCTTCACCCCCGCAAGGGCATCGAAGCCGCCGCCCAGGAATGCGGACTCGGCCTTTCCGCCACCCGCGAACCGGACGAGTCCGGCATGCTGCAGCGCCCGGCTCAGGAACAGGTCGTAGGCACTGTTCATCGCCACGCAAATGCGAACGCCTGGCTGGTCCGCCGCATCGACGCTGTCCAGCTTGGAGCCCGGCGGCACCACATAGGTTCCTTCGATCAGCACATAGGGCTCGGTGAACGCAATCGTGGCGCCGCGAAGCGGGTCGATGGCGAGGAAGGCCACGTCCCATGCATCCTGCACAGCCGCCGCCGCGACCAGCCCCGCCTCTTCATAAGCCACGAAGCGCACGGGCACGCCGAGGCGCTGCCCCAGTTCGCGCGCCAGCGCGACCGAGACGCCCCGAGGCTCTCCAGTGGCCTTGTCCCTCTGCGCCAACACGGGATTGCCGAAGTTGATGGCGGCCCGCAGCGTGCCGCTGGGGGCCAGCACCCGCGCAGCGTCCGGCTCAGCCGCAATGGCAGTCGAGGCCAGCAGTGCGGCGCCTGCAAGCATCAGGCTGATCAAGGTTTGCATTGCGCCCTGCTGCTCCTGTTGCACGATCGCCTGTAGATAAGCCTTGGCCACGCGGTCGGAACCGCCGTGTTGCCTTCGGAGATCGACGCGGACATCGGTTCGCGCATGGGCTCACGTCCAAGTGGGTTCGAGGACCTCTTCCGGTCGCAAATCGTTGGCTGCCGGCACGCTGATTTTTAGCGCTCTCCGCCCGAAACCCGCCAGTCCACTTTCGACCAAATGCCAGCGCAGGCTGCTGATCTGGCACTGAACAGTCACCTGCGCAGACGGCGCGTGAACTGCGGCAGGCCCTGGCGGTCCAGCGCGTCGAGGTAGGCTGCCACCGACGGTGTGCTCCTGCTGAGATTCGCCTGTGCTGCTTCCGTTGATGCTCGTAGCAGGCCCGGGTCGGCATCGTGCAGCCCGCATAAGAAATTGTCCGGATGGACCGCGGCGACGCCGCGTGGTGCCAGCGCCGAGGCAGGAAAGTCGCGTAGGTCCATGGTCAGGATCGTCTCGGCTTCCGCTGCAAGGGCCGCTGTTAAAGCACGACCGCATCAGGTGGACTCACCTGATCGGTAAACATGCTCGCAAAAACAAAGGCTAGGGCGGGGCCGGTGCATCTATCTGCACCAGTCACGCTCTAGCACTTGACGGTCGTCAGGGTCGGGCAGTGTCAGGCCTTCCATGCGGGCTTCCCAACCGTGCACCTCGGCTGCCGGCAGGGCATTGTTCATCAAGTCGAGCGTACGCAACAGACGCTCCTTTGGTGCCCTACCAGCTGCGACCAAGTTGCTGATCCACTCGGCGTTGATACGCGCCGTTCAACGGGGTGCGATGACCGAGTCCGCACCGAGCTGGATTGGCCGCCCGCCGGGTCCGATCGGTTTAGCAGCGCTGTCGGACGGTCCGCTGCCGTCACCGCGGCGGGAGACCTGGATCAGCTGCCAGGGCGCGTCCTGGTCCATCGCGAGCGCGCCGTCGCGGGTCAGCTCCAACCCCGCCACGAAGGTTGCCGCGACTGCCGCACGGCAGTGCAGCGCCCGTCCGGACCCGGTTTCGGCGATCTTCGGCAGGAACACTTCCAACTTTCCGCTTTCGGAACGATCCCGCAACAGCCGGGTGATCCGGGTGGCGGCGTCACCCACGCTCCAGAACGGCAGGCGCCGCGGCTGGTAGGCTTCAGCGTGCGGCGGCAGGCGCAGTGCCACCAGGCAGGCCCGCAGCAGGTCGGTGATGGCGTAAGTGGCGACGATGCCGGGGAACCGCCGTCCGCCCAGGCCGAGCTGCGAAGTCGGCGCCGGGCGTGCTGACGGCGGGTTCCAGCGCGTCCAGCGCCTTGGGCCGCATACGCAGCGCGGCCACGCAGGC
>CAXTUQ010000120.1:0-12000 GCA_964247405.1 uncultured Acetobacteraceae bacterium | reverse complement strand
GATTGGGGTGCAACCGGGCGGCGTGCAAGCTATTCCAGGCGCGCATCTGCCACACGCGCCGCCACCAGCACGTCCACCCGGGCCACGCCCGCCGCCCGCAGCGCGCGGGCGCACGCATCCGCCGTGGCACCGGAGGTCATCACGTCGTCGATCAGCAGCACCCGGGAGTCCACGAGCCGCCCCTGGCGCGAGGGCCGCACGGCGAAGGCGTCCGCGACCTCCGCCCGGCGCTCCGTGCCCGTCTTGTGCCCGAGGGACGGCGTGGCGCGGGTCCGGTGCAGCCCGTCCAGCACCGCCGGGCAGCCGGACAGCCGCGACAAGTGCTGGGCCAGCAGCGCCGACTGGTTGTAGCGGCGGGACAGCAGGCGCCGGCGGTGCAGCGGCACCGGCACCAGCCAGTCCGCGGCCCCCAGCAGCGCCGCCCCGGCCCGTGCCATGTGCGGCGCCAGCGCCCGGGCGGTCTCGATCCGGTCGCCATGCTTGAACGGCAGCAGGATGCGCCGGGCCTGGTCGTCGTAGCGCAGCGCCGCCCGCGCCGTTGCCCACGCCGGCGGGTGCTCCCGGCAGTCCGTGCACAAGCCCGAAGCGCCGCCCTGCATCGCCGAGCCGAACGGACGCCCGCAGCACGCGCAGCACGGGTCGGTGACGAACCCCGTGCGCCGGAAGCAGTCCGTGCAGAACTGCCCCGGCGCCCCGACCGGCGCGTCGCAGGTCAGGCATTGCGGCGGCAGCAGCACGTCGAGCAGCAGCCCGACGCCCTGGCGCCCTGACTTCAGCAGCCAAGCGGGGTTCAGCAGCCGTTCAGACACCAAAGCTTACCGTGCCGTCGCGCTCGATCCCCCGCGGCAAGTCGATCTCCCAATCCAGGTAGGCCTGCATCGCCGCTTCCACCCCGGAGTTGCGGTCGTAGGGGCGCAGGTAAACATCGACGCAGGCCTCGTCCGGCGGGTCGGCGCGGTCGGCGGCCAAGGCGTTGCCCGCGGCCGCCCACGCGGCCGTCCCGCCGTCCAGCACCTGCACTGGTGCTGTGGTCAGGCCTTGCAGCTCCGCCACCGCGAGCCGGGCCAGCACGCCGTCGGGCGAGGTCGCGACGACGCGCTCCGCACGGGCCAGCCGGTTGCGCAATGCATGAAGCCGGGTGCGGATGCCCCAAACCGCGCCTGGAATGTGGCCGGCGCGGAACTCCACGCTGCGGGCGAAATCGACGACCAGCGCGCCGTCGAGATCGCCCGGCGCGGCCAGGGGCACGTCCGGCAGGGAGGGCGGCGGCGCGGCCGAAGCCGGTTCGGCGTCGTCCAAACCGCCTTCCACAACGAACACGTCGCGGTGGCCCATCTGCCGCAGCCAGGCCCCGGCCATGCGGGCGCGCACGCCGTCGTCGTCCAGCAGGGCGATGCGCGCGCCGCGGACGGCGATCCATCCATCCGTCGCCTGGATCAACTGGCCGCCCGGCGCGTTGCGGCTGCCCGGGCGGCGCCCCCGCGCGAACTCGCCGGGGTCGCGCACGTCCAGGACATACAGCGTGCGGTCCGGGTCCTCCAGGAACCGCTCCAGGTCCAGCGGCCCGATCACGCCGACGCCCGACGCCTCGGCAAACGCCCGGGCGCGGTCGAGCGCGACGCCCGCGGTGACCGGGACCCCGGGGGCGTAGCGCCGGGTTTCCCCGCGCTCGCACTGAAGGCCGGCGAGTTCCCATCCCATGGTGCCGTTGCGCAGCGCCACCACCGGGTTCGGCACCCCGGCGCGGCGCAGGCTTTCGGCACCCAGGATGCTGCGGGTGCGCCCGGCGCAGTTCACCACCACCAGCGTCGCCGGGTCCGGCGCCAGGTCGCCGATGCGGTAGGCCAGCTCGCCGCCGGGCACGTTGATGGCGGTGGGGATCGACATGCCGCGGAATTCTTCCAATGGCCGGCTGTCGAGCACCACCATGTCGCGGCCCGCGTCGATCCAGCGCTTCAGCTCGGCGGCATCGACGCTCTCGGTGCCGTAATGGTGCTCGACCCATTCGCCGAACGCCTTGCTCGGCACGTTCACGCCGCTGAACAGCACGAACCCCGCGGCGTCCCAGGCCGGCGTGCCGCCGTCCAGCACATGCAGGTCGGTGGCGCCCTGCCCGGCCAAGTACTCGGCCAACCGCTCCGCCAGGCCCCGCCCGTCATCGACGCAGACGATCCGGGTGCCGAGGCGCGGCAGCAGCACGGGCACGCGCAGCTCGGCGCGGGACAGCGGGCACGGCACCGCCCAGAACAGGTGGGCGGCGCCGAACTCCCCTTCCTCCCGCGCGTCCAGGACCGCCAGCTCGCGGCCGTCCGTGATCCAGGCACGCAGGGTCGCGGGGTCGATGCGGGTCATCGGTTCGCGGTGGGCTTCATGAAGGCCTTGTTGTACGGCTGCACCGTGCCCTGTTCCAGGTCGAAGCCTTGGCGCGCGTCCAGCTTCTCCAGCGCCAGGCCGTACACGTGCAGGTGCCGGGTCGGCTTATCGCCGAAGGTGTGGATGCTGTGGATGTCCTCCGGCATCAGCGCGATGCCGCGGCCCGGCTCCACCATCACCTCGCGCGCCAGTTCCAGGCTGGCCTGGCCAGGCACCGAGCCGTCGTCCGTGCGGCGGTACACCCGGTTCAGCTCCTGGCCGTCCACCGCCGACACCACGGCCCAGGTCGTGTGGTCATGCGGCTTGGTGGAATTGCCGGGATTCAGCGCCAAGAGGTAGATGGCGAACCGTCCATCCGGGTTCTCTTGCAGCAGGTAGCGCCGTGACCCTTTCTCCCCCTCGGGGGGCGGGGGGAACTCGGCCTGCGGGAACAGCGCCTCGTGCCCCGCGAGGTCCAGCATCTCGGCCAGGATGGCGTCGAGCGCCGGGCGGGTGACGCCCTGATTTCGCTCGATGGCCTTGATGCGGTCCATGGCGGCGGCAACGGCGGCGGTGCGGGCGGCAGAGGCTGCGGGTGCGTTCATGGATAGGCTCCCCCCTTCTGTTATCACAACTGTCGTCCGCGCAGCTTACCGGGTGCGCAGCGACTCGGTCAAAGCGCTTGGCATGGGCGGGGACCGCACGCACATGCAGGGCATGAGCGACCCCACCGTTTTCGACCGCCGGGCCGTGCGCCTGCACCGTGACCGCGCCGCCGCCACGGTGGGCCAGGTTGCCGATGTCCTGGCAGATTGCGCCGAGCGCCTGCTGGACCGGCTCGACGACACCACGCGCCGGTTCACCCGGGCGCTGGACGTGGGCGGGCGCGGCGTCGTGGCGCCGATGCTGCGCGCCCGGGGGATCGAGGTGGTCAGTTGCGACCTGTCGGCGCGGATGGCGGCGGCGAACGGCGGGCCGTGCGTCGCGGCGGACGAGGAATGGCTGCCCTTCGCGCCGGACAGCTTCGACCTGGTGGTGGCGAGCATGTCCTTGCATTGGGTCAACGACCTGCCCGGCGCGCTGATCCAGTTGCGCCAGGCGTTGCAGCCGGATGGCCTGCTGCTCGCCAGCCTGCCGGCACTGGGCACGCTGGGCGAACTCCGCATTGCGCTGACGGCGGCGGAGGCCGAGCTGACGGGCGGCGCGTCCCCGCGCGTTTCGCCCTTTCCCGAGCTGCGCGACCTTGCGGCCCTGTTGCAGCGCGCCGGCTTCGCGCTGCCGGTGGCGGATGTGGAGGAGATCTCGCTGCGCTATGCCGACCCGCTCGCGCTTTTGCGCGATCTGCGTGCCGCTGGCGAAGGCAACGCCGTGGCGCTGCGGGACCGCCGCACGCCGCCCCGCGCCCTGTTCCCGGCGGCGCTGTCCGCCTCGCCGCAGCGCGACGGTCGCATGGCGGCGACCCTGCGCTTCGCCAGCATCACCGGCTGGGCGCCCGGCCCGCAGCAGCCGCAGCCGTTGAAGCCCGGCGCCGGCCGGATCAGCCTGTCGGACGTCCTGAAGTAGCCGGCATTATCCGACAATCCCAGCAAGGCGCAGCGCGACCCCGGCCAGCGTGCAGGCCGCCAGGGTCGGGATCACGCCCGCCTTGAACCGCAGCAGCGCGAGCGCCGCGGCGAACGACAGCGCCACCGCCCAGGGGTCGAGGCTGCCGGGCACCGGCCAATCGAACCACAGGCCGAACCCGTGCACCGGCACCTGTGCCCGGAACAGGCTGTGCAGGGCGAACCAGACGGCGAGGTTGAGGATCACCCCCACCACCGCGGCGGTGATGGCGGCCAGCGCCGCGTTCAGCGCCCGATGGCCGCGCAGCGCCTCGATGAACGGGGCGCCGAGGAAGATCCACAGGAAGCACGGCACGAACGTGACCCAGGTGGCCAGCGCCGCCCCCAGCGTGCCGGCAATCCAGGGGGTCAGCGCCCCGGGATCGCGGTAGGCCGCCATGAAGCCGACGAACTCCAGCACCATGATGAGCGGGCCGGGCGTGGTTTCCGCCATGCCCAACCCGTCCAGCATCTCGCCGGGACGCAGCCAGCCATAGCCCTCGACCGCCTGCTGCGCGACGTAGGCCAGCACGGCATAGGCGCCCCCGAAGGTGACGACCGCCATCTGGCTGAAGAACACGGCGATACGGCCGAAGGTGCTGTCGGCGCCGACGGCCAGCAGCACGCAGGCGACCGGGACAAGCCAAAGCGTCAGCCAGACCGCGCCGGCACGCAGCGCACCTTTCACGGTAGGCCGGGCGTGGTCCGGTGCCGCGCCGTAGGCGGCGTCCAGCAATGCAGGCTCAGCAATTGTCCCACCGGGGTTGCCGTGCCCGCCTTCCGCATCCGTAAAGCCCGCCCATCCCAGGCGAGCGCCAACAAACCCGGCCAACCCGGCCGCCCCCATCACCGCCGGGAACGGGACCGCAAACAGGAACAGCGCCGCAAAGGCCAAAACCGCGAGCGTCACCAAGGCGCGGCTGCGCAGCGCCTTGCGTCCCACCCGCAGCACCGCCTGCGCCACGATGGCCAGCACGGCGGCTTTCAGCCCGTAGAACGCCGCCGCCACGGTGCCCCCGCTGCCATACGCGGCATAAACGCGGCTCAGCGCCAGGATCGACACGAAGCCCGGCAGCACGAACAGCGTGCCGGCCACCACCCCGCCGGGCGTGCGATGCATCAGCCAGCCGAGATAGGTCGCAAGCTGCTGCGCTTCCGGACCCGGCAGCAGGGTGCAGTAGCCGAGGGCGTGCAGGAACCGCGCCTCGCCGATCCAGCGCTTTTCCTCGACGACGATCCGGTGCATCACCGCGATCTGCCCGGCCGGGCCGCCGAAGCTGAGCGCCGCGACGCGCAGCCAGACCCGGAACGCTTCGCCGAAGCTGACGCCGTGCAGCGGCGCCGACGGGCGGCCGGTCACGCGGCCGGGGCGGCCTGCGTTCAGCCCCCGGTGAGGCTCATGTGCCGCGCGACCGCAGGCGCCGGGTTGCGGCGGTCGATGACGAAGTCGTGCCCCTTCGGCTTGCGGGTGATCGCGAGGCGGATGGCCGCGTCCAGCTCCGGGTCCGTCGCCCCGTCGCGCAGCACCCGGCGCAGGTCGGCCGCGTCGTCCTGGCCCAAGCACATGTACAGCGTCCCCGTGCAGGTCAGCCGCACGCGGTTGCAGCTTTCGCAGAAGTTGTGGGTCATCGGCGTGATGAAGCCGACCCGGGTGCCGGTCTCCGCCACGTCGTAGTACCGGGCCGGGCCGCCGGTCTGGTAGTCGGTGCCGTGCAGCGTCCAGCGCTGGCGCAGCCGGGCGCGGACCAGGGACAGCGGCAGGTACTGGTCCGTGCGGTCGCCGCCGATGTCGCCCATCGGCATGGTCTCGATCAGGCACAGGTCATGGCCCTGGGTGCCGCACCAGGCCAGCATGGCGTCGATCTCGTCCTCGTTCACGCCCTTCAGCGCAACGGCGTTGATCTTCACGTGCAGCCCGGCCGCCTTGGCCGCCGCGATGCCGTCCAGCACTTTTTCAATTTTGCCCCAGCGGGTGATGGCGGCGAAGCGCGCCGGGTCCAGCGTGTCGAGGCTCACGTTCACCCGGCGGACTCCGGCGGCGTAAAGGGCGTCCGCGTGCTTCGTGAGCTGCGTCCCGTTGGTCGTCAGCGTCAGCTCCTTAAGGCCCTGGCCCAAACGCTGCCCCAGCCGCCCGAACAGGAGTTGCACGTCCCGGCGCACCAGCGGCTCGCCGCCGGTGATGCGGATCTTGTCCGTGCCGAGCCGGATGAACGCGGCGCATACCCGCTCCAACTCCTCCAAGGACAGCACGTCGGCCTTGGGCAGGAAGGTCATGTCCTCCGACATGCAGTATACGCAGCGCAGGTCGCAGCGGTCGGTGACGGACACCCGCAGGTAGGTGATAGCGCGGCCAAACGGATCGATCATGCCTATAGTGTCGGGCTGATAGACCGTGGGTTCAACTGTCATCCTCATCCAGAATGTCGAGCGCCACGACGGCAGCGTTCACCAGCACCTTGCCCGCGTGCTCGAAGTTCACCGTGATGCGGTCGCCGACCGCCGACTGCACCTGGCCCACCCCCCAGTCCGGCCGCCCGGGATGCAGCACGCGCTGGCCCGGCTCGATGGAGGAGCCGAGCGGGCGGTGCTCCCCGCTCATGCCAGACCCCCGCGCGCCGCGATGGGCCACAGGCACTCCACCCGGCCGCCGCGCACGCCGACATACCAGTCGTAGCGGTCCACCGTCGGGTCGCAATGGCCCGGCACCAGGCGCAGCTTCTCCCCGAGCTTCGGCCCGCTCGTCTCCGCGCCCCATTCCAGCTTGCCGTGCTCGTCGGACGCGCCGGTGTAGCGCACGTCCTCCCGCTGCCACACCAAGGGCAACCCGCTATCGACCGCCACCGCCTTGTGCCCGGCGTCCAGCACCGCGAGGCCGGGGCGCGCGGCGCTCATCACGCCCGACAGCACGAACAGCGCCTGCTGGAACCCGTCGGACACGCCGTCGTGGTTGCGGCGGTAATCCGCGTCCATGAAGCAGTAGCTGCCGGCCTGGATCTCGTTGTACACGCCGCTCGCCGCCTCCATCTCGAACGTGCCGGTGCCGGCGCCGCCGACGATGGGGCAATCGAGGCCGCGCTGGCGCAACTGCTCCACCGTGCGGCGCGTGTCGTCCACCGCGCGGCCCACCGCCTCCCGGCGCCCCTCGGCGGTGCGGATGTGCTGCGCGCTGCCGTGATAGGCCTGCAAGCCGCCGAACGCCAAGTGCGGCGACCCGGCGATTTGCTCCGCCAGCGCCACCGCATCCGGGCCGGGCGCGATGCCGGCGCGGGCCATGCCCACGTCGATCTCCACCAGCACCGTGATGCGCTGGCCTGACGCAGCAGCCGCTTCTTCGATGCGGGACACGTTGGCCGGGTCGTCGGCGCAGACCGCCACCCGGGCGATGCGGGACAGCGCCAGCAGGCGGGCGAGCTTGGCGTCGCCCACCACCTCGTTGGTCACGAGGATGTCAGGCACCCCGCCCCAGGCCAGCGCCTCCGCCTCCGCCACCTTCTGCACGCATTGCCCGGCGGCGCCGCGGGCGATCTGCAGATGGGCGACGACCGGCGACTTGTGCGTTTTGGCGTGGGCGCGCAGCCGGGCGCCGGTGGGGCGCAGCAGGGCGGCCATGCGGTCCAGGTTGTGCTCGAAGGCGTCGAGGTCGATCAGCAGCGCCGGGGTGTCGATTTCGTCCTCGCGCATTCCGGGCTGGGCGGGGGGCGGTTGCAGCATTTGCTCTCCTATTCGTCCAAACCGAACCCAGGGTCGTCCAGCGCCGCCGCGAGCTGGTCGAGGTCCAGCGACCAGGCGCGGGAATGCACCCACCCCTCCCCCGGCTCCGCACGTCCGACCACGCAGCCATAGCGCACCTCCATCGTCGCGGCGAGGCGGCGGAAGCACCAGTTCACGTAGCGGTCCATCTGCAACTCCAGCAGCTTCGCGCCCAGGCGGCAGAACAGCAGGTTGCCCAGCCCCGCCCCATGCGGCGCCACGATCCGCCGCGCCCCGGCGAACAGCGCGACCTGCTCCGCCACCGGCATCGTCGCCAGGCGCACGAGGTGGAATCCCCGGTCCGCGCAGAGCCGCATGACCGCGGCCTCGTTCCGCAGCGGCCGGTTGGCAGTGTCGTCGCGGCAGATGTAGAGCGCAGGCCGGTCGGCAGCCGGGACAGTTGACCGCATGGCATCTCCCAGGCGGCGCAGCGCCGGGTGGAACTGCGTGCCGAAGCCGGTCAGGCTCGTGGTCCAGTGCAGCCGGCGCACCTCGATGGCCTGGCCAGGGCCGAGCGTCACCCCCCGCGCCGCCAAGCCGGGCACCAGCGCCGGGCCGGCCAGTTGGAACGGCTCGCCGGACCAGGGCAGCAGACACGCGAAGGAAGCTGCGGGGCAGACGCTCCAGCGCCCGAGCCCGTCAAGCAGCCAATGGTAGTAGTTCCGGCAGTTGCCATGCAGCAGGTGCTCGGCTTCGGCGAAGCGGCCCGCGGTGAACTGGGCGTTCACTAACCACAGCGCGTCGTCCCGCCACGCCCCGGCTTGGGGCGGCCAGACGTGGCTCAGCGTCGGCTCGACCACGTAGCGCCCCACCGTGACGATGCCTTCCGGTCCGTGCACGGTGGCGTCGTCAAACGTGTAGCGGGCGGCCGGGCTGACCGGGATGCCGCTGGGCCGCGGGCGCCAGTCGATGCTGCCGGGCTGCTGATCCGCCGACACGTCCGACAGGTCGGTCTGGCCGAAGGCGAGCGGCGGGTCGGCCACCACGCAGCCCGGCACTGCCAACTCCGCGCGGGCCAGCCCGCATTCCGTCAGCGCGGCGAGCGAGGCGACTTGGTAGAACCGCGGCGCGAGCGCCACGATGCGCTTCAGTGCCCGGCGTGGTTCCCGGAGAAGTCCGGCGCCGACAGGCCCGACGCTTCCAACTGCTCCACCAGCGCCGCCTTGAGGCGTTCCAGCCCGGCCTCGTCCCGCGCCTCCGCCCGCGCGACCAGCACGGCCTGCGTGTTGGACGGGCGCAGCAGCCACCAGCCGTCCGGGGTCAGCACCCGCACGCCGTCGATGTCGTTGAGATCCGCGCGGGCGGCGCGCAGCCGGGCGGCCACCTCCTGCACCACGGCGAACTTGCGGGTGTCGTCGCAGTCGAAGCGCAGCTCCGGCGTGTTGACCACCTGGGGCAGCGCTTTCCGCACCGCTTCCAGCGTGGTGTCCATGCGCGCCACGATGCCGAGCAGGCGCACCGCGACATACAGCGCGTCGTCGAAGCCGTACCAGCGGTCGGCGTAGAAGATGTGACCCGACATCTCGCCGGCGAACGGCGCCCCGGTTTCCGCCATCTTCGCCTTGATCAGGCTGTGCCCGGTCTTGAACATCAGCGGCTGGCCGCCGGCGCGGGCGATCTCGTCATACAGCACCTGGCTCGCCTTCACGTCGGCGATGATGGTGGCGCCGGGGTGGGTGCGCAGCACGTCGCGGGCCAGCACGACCATGAGCTGGTCGCCCACCAGAATGCCGCCGCCGCCGTCCACCACGCCCACCCGGTCCGCGTCGCCGTCGAAGCCGATGCCGAGGTCCGCCCCCTGCTCCCGCACGGCGGCGATCAACTGCTCCTGGTTGCGGGCGATGGTCGGGTCCGGATGGTGCGCGGGGAAACGGCCGTCGATCTCCGGATTGAGCACGGTGTGATGGCCCGGCAGCACCTTGAGCAGCCGGGCCAGCACCTCGCCCGCGGCGCCGTTGGCGTTGTCCCACACGACGCGCAGCTTGCGGTCGCCGCCGTCCCAGTCCTTGACCAGCCGCGCCACGTAGTCGTCGGCCACGTCCACGGCGCGGTCGCTGCCGGCGGCCTCCTCCACCACGTCGCCCGCCGCCGCGATCTGGCCCAGCGTCTGGATGTCCGCGCCGAAAAAGGCGCGCTTGCCCAGCATCATCTTGAAGCCGTTGTAGTCCGGCGGGTTGTGGCTGCCGGTCACCATCACCGCGCCGTCCGTGCCCAGCGTGGTCGCGGCGAAGTACAGCATGGGCGTCGGCCCGCGGCCCACCCGCAGCACCTCCATGCCGCTCGCCTTCAAGCCGTCCACCAGGGAGGCGGCGAGGTCCGGGGAGGACAGCCGGCCGTCATAGCCGACCGCCACCCGCGTGCCGCCGGCACGCGCCACCACGCTGCCGAAGGAGCGGCCGATGGCGAAGGCGTCCGCCGGGTGGAGCGTCCGTCCGACGACGCCGCGGATGTCGTACTCGCGCAGGCTGGTCGGGTCAAAACTATGCTGGAATGCCATCACACCGCGTCCTGATAATGCTTCATGAACTCGCGCACCTCGGCGGCCAGCTCGGGCCGCTTCAGCGCGAAGGCGATCTGCGCTTCAAGGAAGCCGATCTTGTCGCCGCAGTCGAATCGCCGGCCCTCGTAGCGCAGGCCGTGGAACGGGGTGTTGCCGATCATCTTGGCCATGGCGTCGGTCAACTGCACCTCGTTGCCGGCGCCGCGCTCCATCTGCGACAGGTGGCCGATCACCTCCGGCAGCAGCACGTAGCGGCCGATCACCGACAGGTTGCTCGGCGCCTCCGCAGGCTTCGGCTTCTCGACGAGGCCGAGCACCTCCACCATGCGCCCGTCGTCCTGGCCGACCTTCAGGATGCCGTACTTGTTGGTCTGGTCCCGCGGCACCTCGGCCACGGCGACCACGTTGCCGCCGGTCTGCGCGTAGGCGTCGGCCAACTGCTTCAGGCAGGGCGACTCGCTGAGCACCAGGTCGTCCGGCAGCAGGATGGCGAAGGGATCGTCGCCGATGAACGCCCGCGCGCACCAGATGGCGTGGCCCAAGCCCAGCGGCACCTGCTGGCGCACGGTGGCGATGGAGCCGGGCTGCACCTTCATCGCGTCCAGCATGGCGAGCATGTCGGTCTTGCCGCGCTCCCGCAGCGTCGCTTCCAGCTCATAGGCCACATCGAAATGGTCGATCAGCGCGGTCTTGCCGCGCCCGCTGACCAGGCAGAACTGCTCGATCCCGGCTGCCTGGGCTTCCTCGATCGCGTATTGGATCAGCGGCTTGTCCACGATCGGCAGCATCTCCTTGGCCATGGCCTTGGTCGCCGGCAGGAAGCGGGTGCCGAGGCCGGCAACCGGCAGTACGGCCTTACGCAGCTTTTTCATGACGTGGTTGCGATCCGTTATGGTTGTGATTGCGCCGCGACTAGACGATTTCTCCCCGAATTGGAACGGTGCCATGGCCGATCTGAGGCAGCAAGGCGGGCACCATGTCGAAAATCAACAAATCACCCTTCCCAGGTCAGCGCCCCTTGAGAAGCACGTCCCGCGCCTGGTTCACCCGCGCCGCCAGCCCGTGCGAGCCGCCGCCGTCCGGATGCGCCACCCGCATGAGCCGGACCCAGGCCGCGCGCACGTCCGCATCCGACACCGGGTCGGCCAGGCCTAGCACGTCGAGCGCCTCCGCCCGGTCCATCTTGGCCCGCCGCGCCTGGCCAGGGCCGGGCTTGGGTGTCTTGCCCTGCGCCTCCTGCCACCAGCTCCAGGCAAGCGGCCCCAGGAACACCCCGGCCGCGATGGCCGACGCCCCGCGCCCGGTCAGCAGCAGCATCGTGCCAAGCGCCAGCCCGCCCAGCGCCACGACCCAGGCCAGCAGCGCCTTGAGCGAGGCGATGCTGGCATGGGAAAAGGCGTTCGCCGCCCACAGCAGCAGCCCGAGCGCGCCGAGGCCCAGGCCGAGCAGGATCATCGCGTCACCCGACGCCGTGCTGCGCCGCGTCCCCGGACGCGCGCTTGGCTGCATCCATCGCCACCACCGCGCTCACGTTCACAATGCCACGCGCCGTCACCGTGGGCACCAGAACGTTCACCGGGCGCGACATGCCGAGCAGCAACGGCCCGACCGGCAGGCCGTCGGCGGCGGCTTTCAGCAGGGTCACGCCGATGTTCGCCGCGTCCAGCCCCGGCATCACCAGGAGGTTCGCGGTGCCGGACAGCCGGCTGTCCGGCACCGCCCGGTCGCGCAGGGTCGCGGTCAGCGCGGCGTCCGCGTGCATCTCCCCGGCCCCCTCCCGCTCCGGCGCCGGCTCGG
>CAXTUQ010000119.1:0-12056 GCA_964247405.1 uncultured Acetobacteraceae bacterium | reverse complement strand
GAGGTCAAGCTGCGTCATACCGCCAGCTTCTCCGCAATGGCCGGCAGATGCGGCACCTCGTCGGCCGGCCCCATGGCGGCGAGGGTGGGCGCCGCGCGGAACACCCGCATGGCGGCGCGGCGCACGTCCCCGACCGTCACGGCGTTCAGCTTGGCGACCGTTTCCGCCGTGGGCACGACGCGGCCGAACACCTGGATCTGCCGGGCGATCTGCTCGCACCGGCTGCCGGTGCTTTCCAGCGACATCAGCAGGCTCGCCTTCACCTGGGCGCGGGCGCGGTGCAGCTCCGCCTCGGAGACGCCCTTCTGCACCTTGCGCAGCTCCTCCAGCGTCACCGGCACCAGCTCCTCCGCCTCCGCTTCCCCGGTCCCGGCGTAGATGCCGAACAGGCCGCCATCCATGAACGGCGCGGAGAAGGAGTAGATGGAATACACCAGCCCGCGCTTCTCCCGGATCTCCTGGAACAGCCGCGACGACATGCCGCCGCCCAGGAGCGTGCTCAGCAGCAGCACCGGGTAGTAATCCGGGTCGTCGTAGGCGACGGAGGGGAAGCCGAGCACGATGTGCACCTGATCGAGGTCGCGCGCCTCGCGGAACTCGCCGCCGCGGTAGGCGCCGGGCAGGACCGGGCCAGGCATGGCGGCGGGCAGGTCGGCGAAGTGCTGCCGGGCCAGGTCCACCACCGCCTCATGCGTCAGGGCGCCTGCGGCGGCGACCACGATGTTGCCCGCCGCGTAGTGCCGCTGCATGTAGCCGGTCAGCACGTCGCGCCCCATGGCGGCGATGCCCCCCTCCGTGCCCAGCACGGGCCGGCCCATCGGCTGGTCGGGGTAGGCGATCTCCTGGAAGCGGTCGAAAATGATGTCGTCCGGCGTGTCGTTGGCCTGGCCGATCTCCTGCAGGATCACGCCGCGCTCCCGCTCCAGTTCGTCGGGCGCGAAGGTGCTGTGGGTTAGGATGTCGCCGATGATGTCGGCGCCGAGCGCCAGGTCCTCTTTCAACAACTTGACATAGTAGGCCGTCTGCTCCCGCGCCGTGTAGGCGTTGATCTGGCCGCCGACGTTCTCGATCTCCTCGGCGATCTCGGCGGCGCCACGGCGGGCGGTGCCCTTGAACGCCATGTGCTCCAGGAAGTGCGACGCGCCGTTCTCCGCCGCCGTCTCGCTCCGCGTGCCGGTCGCGACGTAGGCGCCGAAGGACACGGTCTCGACCCGCTCCATGGTCTCGGTCGCGACGAGGAGGCCCGAGGGCAGGCGGGTGACTTGTATGGCGTCCGTCATGCGGCATTCCTGAGGCTGAAGGCACGGACCTGCGCCTCGACCGCGTCGAGGCTGTTGGGCGCCGTGCTGTAGAGTTCGGTGCGGTCGAACAGGTCGGCAAGCCGCGGCGGCAGCGCCGGACGCAGGCCGGTGGCGCGCTCGATAGCATCCGGGAACTTGGCCGGGTGCGCAGTGGCGGCGGCGACGGTGGGGACGTGGGCGCAGGGCAGCGCCCGGGCGGCGGCGATGCCGATGGCGGTATGCGGGTCGGCCAGGTAGCCGAGGCCGTGCAGCCGGCGGATCTCCGCCTCCGTCTCCACGTCGTCCAGGCGGAAGCCGTGGAACAGGGTGCGGGCGCGGGACCAGGCGGCTTGCGGCACCGCCATGCGCCCGGTGCCGCGGAAACCCTGCATGGCGCCCGCCGTCGCCGCCGGGTCGCGGTCCAGCAGCTCGAACAGCAGGCGCTCGAAGTTGCTGCTGACCTGGATGTCCATGGAGGGCGACAGGCTCGGCTCCACGCCGCGGATCGACATGTCGTTGGCTTCGAGGAAGCGCGCCAGGATGTCGTTGCGGTTGCTCGCGACCACCAGGCGCGTGACCGGCACCCCCATGCGCCGCGCCGCCCAGGCCGCCAGCACGTTGCCGAAGTTGCCGGTGGGCACGCTGAACGCCACCTCCCGCTCCGGCCCGCCGAGCGCCAGGCTGGCCGCGACGTAGTACGGGATCTGCGCCGCGATGCGCGCCCAGTTGATGCTGTTCACCGCCGACAAGTGCAGGTCCCGGCGGAACGGCACGTCGGCGAACATCGCCTTCACCAGGTCCTGGCAGTCGTCAAAGGTGCCGTCCACCGCGATGTTGGCGATGTTGCGGGCGTGCACCGTGGTCATCTGCCGGCGCTGCACCTCGCTGGTGCGGCCCTCCGGATGCAGGATCACCACGTCGATGCCGGGCCGGCCGCGGCAGGCCTCGATGGCGGCGGAGCCGGTGTCGCCGGAGGTCGCGCCCACGATCGTCACCCGCCCGTCCTGCCGCTCCAGCACGTAGGCGAACATGCGGCCCAGCAATTGCATCGCCACGTCCTTGAAGGCCAGCGTCGGCCCGTGGAACAGCTCCTGCGCCCAAAGGTTGGTGTCAAGCTGCACCAGCGGCACGACGGCCGGGTGGGTGAACTCGGCGTAGGCGTCCCGGCACATGGCTTGCAGCGCCGCAAATGGGATGCACGCGCCGACGAACGGCGCCAGCACGCGGGCGGCCAGCTCATGGTATGGCAAACCGCGCAGGCCCCGCAGGTCCGCCGGCGACCAGTGCGGCCAGGTTTCCGGCATGAACAGCCCGCCGTCCTCGGCCAGCCCGGCCAGCAGCACGCCGGAGAAGTCGCGTGCGGGGGCTTGCCCGCGGGTCGAGATGTATCGCATGGCGGCGATTGTAGGCGCCGTCGCCGGGCGATCCAACCCCCGGCGCCCCGGCCGGGTCAGCCCTTCGGTTGCGTTTTGGCGTCGTCTTCGTCCCGGTCCCCCTCATCCAGGTCCTCGTCGTCCTGACCCTCGTACCATTCCAGCACGCTGTCGTGGAACTCCGGGTCGTTCAGCAGGCGCATGGCGAGGGCGATGGCGATCTCGTGCGGCTCCGGCACCTCCGTCGTGCCGTCCTCCAGCTCGCGCGCCGGCACGACGCGGATGGTCATGGACCCGTCCTCCTCGCCGATGATCAGCGCAACCTCCGTCGGGTCGAGGTCGATGGTGGTGTTCGCGTCGGCCATGGCCGGTCCTCCTAAGTATCGCGGGTGACTAGCAGGTTCGGGCCGCCCGCGGCTAGGCTTGCCGGGACAGCTCGTCGGCCAGGTAGCGCGCGCTCAGGTGTGCCTCGAAGTCCGCGGGGTCCAACGGCTTGCCGGTCGCCGCGCGCAGCAGGTCGTTGAAGCCCAGCCGGCTGCCCTGGCCATGCACATGCAGCCGGAGCCAGCCGACCAGCGGCCCCAACTCGCCCCGTCCCAGCCCGGCGTCCAAGTCCGCGACATCCCGACGCGCCGCCGCCATGAGCTGCGCCGCCGCCATGGCGCCCAGGGTGTAGCTCGGGAAGTAGCCGAACGCGCCGTCATACCAATGGATGTCCTGCAAGCAGCCGCGCGCGTCGTCCGGCGGCGTGACACCCAGCAGCGCCGCCATGCCGTCCCGCCACGCACCGGGCAGGTCGGCCACCGCCAGGTCGCCGGACACCAGCGCCTGCTCCAGCCGGAAGCGCAGGATCACGTGCGCGGGGTAGGTCATCTCGTCCGCATCGACCCGGATGAACCCGCGCTCGACCCGGCGCCATAGGCGCGACAGGTTGGAAGGCGCGTATGGCTCCGCCGGGCCGCCGAAGATGCCATGCATCTGCGGTCCCAGCCAGGCGAGGAACGGGTCGGACCGGCAGGACTGCATCTCGACGATCAGCGACTGGCTTTCGTGCGCCGCCATGCCGGCTGCCTCGCCCACGGGCTGGCGGGCGTAGGGGGCGGGCAGGCCGCGTTCATACAAGGCGTGGCCGGTTTCATGCAGCACGCCCATCAGCGCCTGCGCCGGGTCGGACTCGTCGTAGCGCGTGGTGATCCGCACGTCGGTGGGGGTGCCGCCACAGAACGGGTGCGTGGACCGGTCGAGCCGCGCGTGCTCGGCTTCCAGCCCGGCGCGGGCGGACAGGTGGCGGCACAAGCCCTCCTGCCGGTCCGCCGGGAACACGCCGGGCAGCGGCACGGGCGGGGGCTGCCGGGCCTGGTGCTCCTCGGCGCGCGGCAGGGCGTCGCGCAGGAAGGTTTCATAGCGCGCGAACACCGGGGCCACGTCGGCGGCGCCGATGCCGCGCTGAAAGCCGTCCATCAGCGCGTCGTAGGGCGACAGCCCGAGCGCCGGCGCCATCGCCCCGGCCGTTTGGCGGACCAGGGACACGACCTCGACCAGATACGGCGACACCGCCGCGAAATCCGAGTCGCGCCGCGCGTCCCGCCACACCTTTTCGCAGGCGGAGTTGGCGCGGGCCTGCGCCTCCACCAAATCGGCCGGCACGGCGGTCGCGCGGACATGGGCGTGGCGCATCAGGGCCAGGTTGGCGGCGTCCCACTCGTCGCCGCCGGCCTCGGTTTGAGCGTGAGCCTGGGCCAGGTCGTCGGCGGTTTCCGGCGCGGTCAGCAGGCCGTGCGCCAACCCGGCCAACACCGCAAGCTGATCGCCCCGGGCCGCGCCGCCCCCCGGCGGCATCATGGCGGCGGCGTCCCACCCCAGCATGGACGACGCCTCGCCAACCGTGGCGATGCGGGCGAAGCGGTCGGTCAGGCGGGCATATGCGGTCATGGCGGGGCCTTCAAAACGCTGCGGGCATACGCGCCGAACATGACCAGCAGCACTCCGGCCATGCCGAACCAAGTCACGGCATAGACGAAGTGGTTGTTGGGCGGGCGGGGCAGCGCCTGCGCCGGCTCCGGGACGGTGCCGGGCGGCACGGTCCCTAGGGCGACCAACGTGAAGGGCGCGACCTGCCGCAGCCCCAGCGCCGCGCCGATGACGGCGGGATCGAGCGCGTAGAAGCGCCGGGCCGCCGGTTCGTCGGCGGCGCCGAAGCGGATCGGATGCTCGGGCGCGCGGACGTAGCCCTCAACCGTCGCCGGAACCGGGGTCGCGTCGCGGGGCGCGTCGGTCGGCACCCAGCCGCGGTCCACGAGGAGCGGATCAGCGCCGGGCCGCTCCAATGGGTTGAGCAGGAACGCGCCGAGCACGGGGCCGGACAGCGTCGTGCGGACCTCGACGCCATACAGCGCCGCCAAGTCTTGGCGCAGGACGCCGGACACGCGCACCTTGGTGAACGGGCGCGGGTTGGCCGGCAGCGGGATGGCGGGCGCGGCCTCCCCACGGTCGATCTCCGCCAGCAGCGCCGTTTTCCACGCGAGGCGCTGGACCTGCCACACGCCAAGGCCAACCACTAGTGCCAGCATGACGGCGGTGGTGAGGCCGGGCCATAACAGGCGGCGCCAAGCCGGCTGACGCGAGGCCAGACGGGCGGCAGACGATGAAGAAGTGGGCGTCAAAGCCCCATCCCGCTGGCGCGGTGGCGGTATTGCTGGGCGATCAGCGCCGCCCTCAAGGGCCGCAGCAGCCCGATGGCGAGCGGGATGGTGATGGCCGGCCAGAGCACCGCATGGACCCAGGCGGACGGGTGGAAGCGGTCAACCCAGAGCACCATGCCCATGATGACCACGCCAAGCATAAGGAGCAGGCCGGACACCGGGCCGTCCCCGGCACCGCAGGCCCTGAAACTCAAGCCGCAAGCGTTGCACGCGGGACGGACGGTCAGCAAGCCTTGGAACAGGCTGCCGCGCCCGCAACGCGGGCAACGGCAGCCCAGGGCGACGTGCCAGAACGACGGGCGGCGCGGCACCCGGGCCGGCTACTCGGCGCCGGTCGGCCCGGCGCCCCAAACGTAGATCGCGACGAACAGGAACAGCCACACCACATCGACGAAGTGCCAATACCAGGCCGCAGCCTCAAAGCCGAAGTGGCGGACCGGGGAGAACTGGTTGGCGCGGGCGCGATACCAGCACACGATCAGGAAGATGGTGCCCACGATCACGTGGAACCCGTGGAAGCCCGTGGCGAGGAAGAACACCGAAGGATACACGCCGCCGCCGGCGAACTTGAACGGCGCCTCCGAGTATTCCAACGCCTGGAACGTGGTGAACGACAGCCCGAGCAGGATGGTGAAGCCGAGACCCATGACCAGGTACTTGCGGTCGCCATGCAGCAGCGCGTGGTGCGCCCAGGTGATCGCGGTTCCGGACAGCAGCAGGATCATCGTGTTGAGCAGCGGCAGATGGAACGGGTCGAAGGTCGTGATGCCTGCCGGCGGCCAGACCGCGTGCTCCGCGCCCGAGACGTGCGCCGGGTAGAGCGCGAAGTGGAAGTAGGCCCAGAAGAAGCCGACGAAGAACATGACCTCGCTGGTGATGAACAGCGTCATGCCGTAGCGCAGGCCGATCCGCACCACCGGGGTGTGCACCCCCGCGGTCCGGCTTTCTTTCAGCACGTCCCGCCACCACAGCGCCATGACGGCGAGCACGATCGCGAGGCCCAGGCCGAGCCACAGATAGGTGCCGTAATGCGCCACCATGACGATGCCGAACAACGTCAGCCCGCCGCCCAGCGCGCCCACCAGCGGCCAAGGGCTGGGGTCCACCAGGTGGTAGGGCTGCTGCATTCCGGAACTGTTGATGTCCTGTGCGTCGAGCACGGGGCGTTCCGCTGCAACCGGGGCGTCGCTCATTCTAACCTAACCTATCCAAACGGTGGCGCATCATCGCCAAAACGCCGCGGTGTTCAAGGCTTAAACGCGAACGCCCGCAAAGCGGTCAACGTGAAGCGTCCGCCCGCGGCCCGACATGCGGCCCGGCCTTTTCCAGGCCGCCGTTGCGGGCCGCGTCGTCCAGCGAGCGGAAGAAGGTATAGGACAGCGTGATCGTCTTCACGTCGCGCGTGTCGGGATCGTCGGCGATGGCCGGGTCCACCCAGAAGCTGAGCGGGAACTGCATCTCCTGACCCGGCGCCAGCGTCTGCTCGTCAAAGCAGAAGCAGGCCGTCTTGTGGAAGTACCGGCCGACCTTCTCGGGCGTCACGTTGTAGGTGGCGACGCCCGTCACCGTCTGCTGCGACTGGTTCTGGCCGACGTAGTAGGCCAGCCGGTCCTCCCCGAGCTTCACCGTGACCCCGGACTCCCCGGGAGCGAAGCGCCAGGGCAGGTTCGGGCTGGTCGTGGCGTTGAAGTGGACGCTGATGGTGCGCTCGGTCGCGCCGGGGCCGGCGGCGCCACGCAACTGCGGCGTGCCGGCATAGCCCGTCGCTTCGCAGAACATGCGGTAGAGCGGAACCGCGGCGAACGACAGGCCGGCCATGCCGCCGACCACCGTGAGGAGGACGCCCGCGATCAGGCCGTTGCTTCTGGTTTTCATGGCATTGATGTCGGCACGTCCAGCCCGGCGGCAAGCCGGGTTCAGGAGACTTTGAAGCGAACCATGGAGATCGCGTAGAACAGCGCGGCCAGCGCGATCAGCACGACCAGCAGCGCGATGTTCTTGCCCCGCTGCCGCCGGCGCAGCTCGGTGGCCTCCGCAGGCGACAGCGGCGGCGGGAACTCATCCAAGATGCGGAGCCGGCAGGACGTGGTCGAGCGCCAACATGGTGAACAAGGCGAACAGGTAGATCAGCGACACGCGGAACGCCCAACGCGCCGGCGCATCGCGCGTCAGGCTGACGCCGGCCGCATCCTGCCGGTCCCAAAGCACGCGCAGCGACGCGACGGTGAACCAGGCGCCAAGGCCCAGGGCAGACACCCCGTAAACCGGCCCGGCATAGCCCAGTGCCCAAGGCAGCAGAGACACCAGGACCAGCGCCACCGTGTAATATACGACCTGCAGCCGCGTCGCCCGCGCCCCGGCGATGACGGGGAGCATCGGCACCCCGGCCCGCTCATAATCCTCGGACGCATACAGCGACAGCGCCCAGAAATGCGGCGGCGTCCAGAAGAACACGATGGCGAACATCAGCAACGGCATCACATCCACCGTGCCCGTCACCGCAGCCCAGCCGATCACAGGCGGGAACGCGCCGGCTGCGCCGCCGATCACGATGTTCTGCGGCGTGCGCCGCTTCAGCCACACCGTGTAGATGAACACGTAGAACAGGATCGACAGCGCCAGCAGCGCCGCCGCCACGGCGTTGGTCGCCAGCCCCATGACGATCACGGAAGCGATGCCAAGCGTCACGCCGAAGCCCAGGGCTTCCCCGGCCCTGATCCGGCCCGCCGGGATCGGGCGTTTCGCGGTCCGGCGCATGACGGCGTCTATGTCACGGTCGTACCACATGTTGATCGTGCCGGCCGCACCCGCCCCGACCGCAATGCAGAGCACTGCCGCCAGGGCCAGCACCGGATGCAGCGGCCCGGGCGCCAGCAACAGCCCCACGAACCCGGTGAACACCACCAAGGTGATCACCCGCGGCTTCAGCATGGCGAACCAGTCGCGTGCCTCCGCCGGCAACTCGAAAGAAGAAAGGGGAGCCGAAGCTCCCCCCATCTCGGTTACAGGGTTGGTCATCAACGGACCCGCGGCAGTTCGGTGAAGGTATGGAACGGCGGCGGCGAGGTCACGGTCCACTCCAGCGTCGTCGCACCCTCGCCCCAGTAGTTATCCGCCACCCGCACCTTGGAGGTGAACGTGCGGTAGATGACATACAAGAAGATCACGACCGAGAACGCCGAGATGTAGGAGCCGATGGAGGCCACGTAGTTCCACCCAGCAAAAGCGTCGGGATAGTCGGGATACCGGCGCGGCATCCCCGCCAGGCCCAGGAAGTGCATGGGGAAGAAGGTCAGGTTCACGCCGATGAACGTGACCCAGAAATGCACCTTGCCCCAGAACTCCGGATACTGATGGCCCGACATCTTGCCGATCCAGTAGTAGAACCCGGCGAAGATCGAGAACACGGCGCCCAGGCTCAGCACGTAGTGGAAGTGCGCCACGACGTAGTAGGTGTTGTGCAGGATCTGGTCGATGGAGGAGTTGGACAGCACGATCCCGGTCACGCCGCCCAGGGTGAACAGGAAGATGAAGCCGATGGCGAACAGCATCGGCGTCTTCAGCTCGATGGACCCGCCCCACATGGTCGCGATCCAGGAGAAGATCTTGATGCCGGTCGGCACGGCGATGATCATGGTCGCCGCGACGAAATAGGCCCGGGTGTCCACCGAGATGCCCGAGACGAACATGTGGTGCGCCCACACGACGAAGCCGACGACGCCAATCGCGATCATCGCGTAGGCCATGCCGAGGTAGCCGAAGATCGGCTTCTTCGAGAAGGTCGAGATGACATGGCTGACCATACCGAAGCCCGGCAGGATCATGATGTAAACCTCGGGGTGGCCGAAGAACCAGAACAGGTGCTGGAACAGCACCGGGTCGCCGCCGCCCTGCGGGTCGAAGAAGGCGGTGCCGAAATTGCGGTCGGTGATCAGCATGGTGATCGCACCGGCCAGCACCGGAAGGGACAGCAGCAGCAGGAACGCCGTCACCAGGATCGACCACACGAACAGCGGCATCTTGTGCAGCGTCATGCCCGGAGCGCGCATGTTGAAGATCGTCGTGATGAAGTTGATCGCACCCAACAGCGACGAGATCCCCGCCAGATGCAAGGCAAACAGCGTGTAGTCCATGGCGGGGCCAGACTGGTAGGTGCCGTTGGACAGCGGCGGATACAGCGTCCACCCTGACCCGGCGCCGTCGCCGCTGTGCAGCCCCGTCATGATCAGCACGAAGGCCGGCACCAGCAGCCAGAAGCTGATGTTGTTCAGCCGCGGGAACGCCATGTCCGGCGCGCCGATCATGATCGGCACGAACCAGTTGCCGAAGCCGCCGATCATCGCCGGCATCACCATGAAGAAGATCATGATGAGGCCATGCGCCGTGACCGTCGCATTCCACGACTGGCCCGACGCGAAGTACTGCAAACCGGGGCTTTGCAGCTCCATCCGCATGTGCACGGAAAGGGCGACACCCACGATCCCCGCAATGATGGCGAAGATCAGGTAAAGCGTGCCGATGTCTTTGTGGTTGGTGCTGAACAACCAGCGGTTCACGAAGTTCGGGGCATGCCCGTGATCGTGGCCGTGGTCCTGATCGTGGGTCGTCACCGACATGTTTAAACTCCCTCGCGTCAACCGATGTGGGTCAGCGCCGTGTATTCTCAACCGCCGCCACGCGCTGCTCGCCCTTGGCCGGGACAGGCTCGCTGTTGGCGGCAAACTTCGTCTTGGCGGCCGCGACCCAAGTCGCGAAATCCTTATCGGTCATCGCCTCGACCGCAATCGGCATCGCGCTGTGGTTGGTGCCGCAGATCTGGTTGCACTCGCCGTAGTACACGCCGGGCTGGTCCACCTTGACCCACGTCTCGATGGTGCGGCCCGGGATGGCATAGCGCTGCACGCCGAGCGACGGGATGAAGAAGCTGTGGATCACGTCCGCGCTGGTCGCCAGGATGCGGATGTTCTTGCCCGCGGGCACCACCACGCGGTTGTCCACTTCCAACTGGCGGAGCTGGCCGGGCTTCAGTTCATCGGCCGGGATCATGTAGCTGTCGAACTTCACGTCGCCCTGGTCGGGGTAGTTGTACTCCCAGTACCACTGGTGGCCGACAACCTTGATGGTCATGTCCGCCGCCTCCGTCCGGTCCTCGAAGTAGATCATCCGGAAGGATGGGATGGCGATGATGACCAGGATCAGCACCGGCAGCACCGTCCAGGCGACCTCCAGCGTGGTGTGGTGGCTTATGCGGCTCGCCTTCGGGTTGACCGAGGCCCGGAAACGCCAAACGCAATAGGCCAGCAGCGCCGCCACGAAGATGGTCACAGCCGCCATCAGCCAGATCACCATGGCATGAAGCCCCTCGATCCCCTGCTGGACCGGGCTGTGCGGCGCTTGGAAGCCGAGTTGCCAATTGCGAGGCGCCTGCGCCCAGGCCGGCCCCGCGACGGCCATCAGCAAAACGGTGAACATTGCGGCGCGGAGCCGCTGGAAAGCCTGCATCGTCCGTTTATCCCACCTGCATCATGCCCGGACCAAGCCCGGGGCATCCGGACGGCGTATCGGACAGCTTACATCAGATCAAGCCGCAGTCCGGCTTAGTTGGGCAGCTTCACCAATGTGAAAAGGCCCAGCGGCGGCACGGAGGCGAATTGCGCGCGCGCGTGGTCGGCCTCCGGCAGCAGCGCATCGCGCGAGAAGTCGGGATGCCACCCGAGCTTGCGGGACGCCGGGGCCAGCGCCCGCTCCACCCACCAGCGCGGGCCGCGCTCGGCGGCGAAATGGTTGACGAACAGCAGGTGCCCGCCCGGACGCACCACCCGGCGCATCTCGGCGAGCAGGAGCCGCGGGTTCGGCACGACGGAGGCCACGAACATCGCCACCGCGATGTCGAACGACCCGGCGTCAAAGCCCGTCGCCTCCGCATCAACCTCCACCAGCGCCTCCACGTTGGCGAGGCCCGACGACTTCACCCGGGAACGCGCAAAGGCCAGCATCTCCGCCGACAGGTCGATGCCGGTGATCCGCTTGGCGCCCGAGTAGTGCGGCAAGGCGAGGCCGGTGCCGACGCCCACCTCCAGCACGTGCATGCCCGGCAGCGTGTTCACCGCCTCCACCGCGCGGCGCCGCCCGAAGGCCGAGACGCCCCCGAACACAGTGTCATACACCCCAGCCCACCGCCGATAGGCGGCGCGGACGGAATCGGCGTCGAGGGCGGTGTGACGCTCCCGCGGAAGGGCAGTCTCGAATGGTTGCATGATGTCTCCGCGTAACCCCTAAACCGCGACACCGCCGGGATCAAGGGTGCGGACGGAACATCTGCATACCGTGCAAAGGCCGGATAAGGGCCGGGCCAATGCCGCCTCGACTGGCACCGCGACAGCGTTGCCAGTCGAGGCGACGAATTGGCCGCTCAAACAAAACCTAGGCCGCGTCCTCGCGGCGGTCGCGCACCTTCACGTAGGCCAGCGCCGCATGCTGGGCGCAGTACGGCTTCCCCGTCATCGCGCCGTCGTCGCAGAAACGGAAGCTCGCGGTGCCGGGGTCGCCGATGGGCCAGCAGCAGGTCGCCGCCCGCGCGCTGGCCCGCGCCAACGGCACGGCGCGGAGCTGCACCGGCGCCTGCGGCGATGGCATGTGCTGCTTCGGCGGCGGCGCGATGGGCTCGGGCGCGGCGGCGGCGGCGGGCGGGACTGACGCGG
>CAXTUQ010000118.1:0-12168 GCA_964247405.1 uncultured Acetobacteraceae bacterium | reverse complement strand
TACCCTGCCCGTACTAGCCCCCACCCTGGCCATGGAGTTGTGTGGAGTCGTGCCGACCAGCCCGCCGGGATGGCGGCAACACTCCACGGAGGTCAACACCGTTGGCTGCCGCGCCGCGCTACTCGTTTGCTGCGCCGGAGTGGCCGGCCATGCGGGGAGAGGCGAGGTGTTTGCAATCAATGTTGGTGATGCTGGGCTGGATGCCGGGACCGAGGCCATGTCCTGGGGCGCCGCTCCGCATGACGACCTCGGCCACCGCCAGCTCCGTCATCACATAAAGAACGCCCTGCAGCGCATCATCTCCATCGTGGAAACGTCGCCTGACCTGAAAAGCACGATGCAGGGCACGCGTCTGGCCCGGGAGGTCGCGCGCCGCATCTCCCTGGCAGTCGAGATATCGGACGCCATGTTCGGCTTGACCCGCGCGCCCGGCCCTTTCGAGGTGCGCCTGCGCGACCTGGGCAAGGGCATGGTCGAGCTGCTGTCCGATCCCGACCAGATCATCGACGTGGAGATCGAGGACCCGGTCGTCTGCCCGGCGGAGCAGCACGACCTCGTGTTGCGCGTGGCGCAGGAACTGGTCGGCAACGCTGCCAAGCACGGGTTCCATGCGCGGCTGCTGGGCAAGATCCGCATCTCGGTCACGTCCGGACCGCATGGGACGCGGCTCATCGTCGCCGACAACGGGTGGGGGTTCGGCCACCGTCCGCAGTGCGGCCAAGGGCTGAAGATCGCACGGGCACTCATCGCCCCGTTCGGAGGGGTGCTGGAGTTGCGGTCCAGGGACGGCATCACGGCCGAGATGCGCCTGCCTTCGGACCCGCGCGGCCACTAGGGATCAGCGGGGATGCCCGGCAGCCGCCACCGCCTCCCTCGCATGTCCTGCCGCCGGAAGGCAGGAGCGACCGTTCCTGCGTTGCTGTCCTGGCTGGCCGACGCCATGGCCGCACTGATTGCCGGGTTGGTGCGCAGCCAACCCGGCATGATGACCTTGCTGCCGCATGACGGAGCGCTGCTCGCCCTTGCCGTGGCGCTCTGCCTTCCCGCCGCGGCTTGGTTCCCGGTGGTCCGCAGGCCCGGAGGCCGGACGCCACCCACCCACTCGACAACTTTGACAGGAGAAGACCATGCGTAGCCCTATCCTTCCCGCGCTCGCGGTCCTGCTCGCCGGCACGAGCTTCGCCGCAGCGCAGCCGACCTCCAACCCGGACGGGCAGCCCGGCACGGGTGCGCAGATGATGGCGCCGGCGATGGACGGCATGGGCGGGCGCATGGGCTACGGCCGTCCCGGAATGGGCCGCGACATGATGGGATACCGCCTGGGCCGGGCTTACGGCCCAGGCGGCGCCCGCTTCAGGTTCGAGAAGGAGGGCGCGCGCGTGGACATACGCTGCAGCATGATGGAGCCGACTCGCGCCTGCGTCGAGGCGGCAGGCACCCTGCTCGACAAGCTGGCGGGCCAGCCGGCCCATTGACCGGACTGGGAGGAACCGAGGCACCCATGCGTGCGGGTTCCTCACGCATGGGTCTGTGGGGCTGAGTGGACGCAGCAGACCGCTGTTGCCCCACTCCGGATTGCCTACGGGCGCAGCCTCTCTGGAACAGATGACGCGAGTGAAGTGGACAGGGTCAATGGCGACGGTCTGGAAGGTTCGAGGCTCCGGCCAATGGGGTGAGCCGATTGCCGTCCTGCCCTGGCCCGACTGCAAGGCACTGCTCGGGGTGGGCGAGCATGGCCGAACGGAGGACGGCCCCAAGTCCGGGGACGCGGAACCGAGGGCTTCTCCTACCCATGTCGTCGTCCAAGTCGAAGCCCGCGAAGCCCGGCAACACGGGATCGCGCCAGGCTTCTTCGTCTCCCCACTGCCGCCACACGAAGCTGCAGCCCGAGTGGAAGGGTAGCAAAGCATCATCGAGGCGGCGTTGAAGCAGGGGCCGCCAGCGTCCGCGACGATGCCGCCGCCTGATGCTTCCCATCCACCCGATCAAGTCTGCCAGGCGGCGACGCCCTGCGGCGGCACGGTCCGCCCGCCCAGGACGAAGCGTCCGGCGTCCGGCGCGGCCCAGGGTTCAGGCCCGTAGTTGAACGCGAAGGCCAAGCCGCCGCGCCGGCGCAGCCGCACGCCGGGTGGCAGGTCCGTCAAAGCCAATCCGGCCGCGTCCAGAAGGTGGCGCATCGCGGCGCCCAGCAGCGCGGCATCCGGCCAGCCTGCAAGGTAATGCGCCCGTCCGGCACGGAGCAGGGCCGGCGTGCCGTCGGCGAAACAGGCCAACGCCTCCGTGCCCGCGCCCAGCTCGACCCATTCCCGCCACCGCTCCACCGCGCCCGCGACGCGGCCCGTCACGGCGTGGCGCAGGCCGGGGCGCAAGGAGGCGACTTGGACCACCCGCATCGGCAGCAGCGCCTGGAGCGGACCCGGCGGCAGCTCGGGCGGGATCGCGAAAGCCTGGGTCTTGCTGCCGGTACGCGGGCCGAACAGCAGCAGGCCGTCCGCCGCCTCGAACGCGGCGCGTGCGGCCTCGGAAACGATCGGTAGGCACGGCGCCAGCACCGCCGCGTACCCAACGAGCGGTGCGCCCGGCGGCACGATGTCGATGTCCATCCCGCAGCGCCGCGCGGCCTCATACCAGCGCAGGCACAGCTCCACGTAGCTGAAATCCGCGCCCTGGGGCTGGATGCCGGCCACCCAAGCCGCCTCGTAGTCGAACACCAGCGCCACCGAAGCCGGGGCGCCGTCCGGCAGGGCGATCCCCGCAAGCTCGGCCGCGACCCGCGCCGCCTCCTCCCCGCCCGGCGAGCGCACGCGGTCGGGGCGGTGCAGGCCCGCGTGCATCTGCTCCTGCGCGAACGGCGCCTGGCGCCAGCGGAAGTAGCTGACCACTTCCGCCCCGTGCGCCAGGGCTTCCCACGTCCACAGCCGCACCATCCCGGGCTTCGGCACCGGGTTCCAAGGCGCCCAGTTCACCGGGCCGGGCTGCTGCTCCATCACCCACCAGCGGCCGCGGCCGACCCCACGGTACAGGTCGTGGTGGAACGCCGCCATGTCGGGATGCCCGGTCTCCGCGAACATCGCCCGGGCGTCGTCCGGCAGGTCACGCTGCTCGGTGAAGCCCAGAGGGTAGCTGTCCCAGGCCGCAAAATCGAGTTCGGCGCCGAGCGTCCAATGGTCGAACTCGGTGAAGCGGCCCATGAAGTTATGGGTGACGAACCGGCCCGGCGAGTGCGCGCGAAGGATGGCGGCCTGCATCGCCGCATAAGCCACGACCTGGTCGGACGCGAAGCGCCGGAAATCCAGCCGCGCCGCCGGGTTTGCCTCGGTGACGGCGCCGGCTGGGAGGCTCACCTGGTCGAAGCTCCCGGCCTCCATCGACCAGAACACGTTGCCCCAGGCCTCGTTCAGCCGCTCGGGGTCCTGGTAGCGGCGGCGCAGCCAGTCGTGGAAGGCGCGCAGGTCCTCGGCGCCGTAGGACAGCACCGTGTCGTGGCAGCCGAACTCGTTGTCGATCTGCCAGCCGGCCACCGCCGGGTGCGCGCCGTAGCGGGCGGCCACGGCCTCCGTGATCGCCCGGCTCGCTTCCAGCCAGGCGGCCGAGCTGAACGTCGTGTGCCGCCGGCTGCCGAAGCCCCGCGTGCGCCCGTGCGCGTCCGCCGGCAGGATGTCGGGGTGCGCGTCGATCAGCCATTTCGGCGGCGTCGCGGTCGGCGTGCACATCACCACGCGCAGCCCGGCGTCGCCCAGCACCGCGACCGCACGGTCGAGCCAGCCCCAGTCGAAGCGGCCCGGCGCCGGCTCGATCCGGCTCCAGGCGAACTCGGCGATGCGGACATAGGTGATGCCCATCCTGCGCATCTGCCGCGCATCCTCGGCCCACCAGGCCTCCGGCCAATGTTCGGGGTAGTAGCAGACGCCGAGCATGAGGCGGTTCCTTCGGTCAGCCGGGCGCGTTCAGCAGCGCGGGACCGGCGGGGTCGAACAGGTGGCAAAAGCGCGGATCGAGGGTCAGGGTCACGGGCTGGCCGATCCGCTGCGGCGCGCGCCCGTCGGCGCGGGCCACCAGCACCGGGCCTTGCGCCACCTCGACATGCAGGATGGTTTCGGCGCCCAGATGCTCGGCCAGGGTCACGGTCCCCGCGAGCCCCTCGCCCGGCGGCCCGGCGCCATCGACGGCGACGTGTTCCGGGCGGATGCCGAGCAGCACCGGGCCGGGCGCAAGCCTGATCCCGTCGAGCCTCACGTGCGACACCGTCCCGCCAGGCAGCTCCAGCCGCGCCGCGCCGTCCACGACGGTGGCAACCCGAGCCGGGATGGTGTTCATGCGCGGCGAGCCGATGAAGCCCGCCACGAACAGGTTGCGCGGACGCTCGTACAGCTCAAGCGGAGTGCCGACCTGCTCGATCTCGCCGCCTTGCAGCACCACGATCTTGTCGGCCATGGTCATCGCCTCGACCTGGTCGTGGGTGACGTAGATCATCGTGGCGCCCAGCGTGCGGTGCAGGTTCAGCAGTTCCACCCGTGTCTGCGAACGCAGCGCGGCGTCGAGGTTGGAGAGCGGCTCGTCGAACAGGAACACCTTGGGTTCGCGGACGATGGCGCGTCCGATCGCCACCCGCTGCCGCTGCCCGCCGGAAAGCTGGGACGGCTTGCGGCCGAGATAAGCGTCGAGCTGCAAAAGCCGCGCCGCCTCCGCTACCCGTGCGGCGATGACCGGCTTCGGCGTGTTGGTCATGCGCAGGCCGAAGCTGATGTTCTCGCCCACCGTCATGTGCGGATACAGCGCGTAGGATTGGAACACCATGGCGATGCCGCGGTTGGCGGGCGGCACACGCGTCATGTCCAGCCCGCCGATGCCAAGCGTGCCCGTGGTGATGTCCTCAAGCCCGGCGATCAGCCGCAGCAGCGTCGATTTGCCGCAGCCGGACGGACCCACGAACACGCAGAACTCGCCATGCGCGATGTCGAGGTCGATGCCCTTGATGACATCAACCGGGCCGAACGACTTGCGCACGCCGCGCAGCGCGACCTCGGCCATCCTAAGACTCCTGGCGCAGTTCGAGGATGACCGCCGTTTCCGGCTGCAGCGGCGGCGGCATGAAGCCGGCATGGGCCAACATGCCGCCCGCGGCGACGACGCCCTCGGCATACAACGCGCGATGCGTGGCCGAAAGCTTGCCGTCCGGGCGTTGCGGCGCGGGAATCCGCAGCCGGTAGGACGCGTCGGCGCGCAGGCCTGGCAGGCGCAGCGGCGCCGGGTGCGGGCGGGCGCGGTCCGCCTCTTGTGCGACCAGATAGACCGCATGGTCCGCGTCCGGCGCGACCACGCCGGAGAGCGTGCGGCCGTCAATCGGGTCAGCCGCCATGTGCAGGCCGGCATGCAGCAGCGGGCGCAGGCGCTTGTGCAGCGTGATCCAGCCGGCCAGCTCCTCCCGCTCCGCGTCATCGAGCGTCAGCGGATCAAGCTCGATGCCGAAGTGGCATGGCAGGGCCACCGCGGCGCGGAACGCCAGCGCATGCCGCCGGCCGGTTTGGTGGTTCGGGGACGCGGAGACGTGCGCGCCCATGACTTCGGGCGGCAGCAGCCGCGACGCGCCGCGCTGGATGCGCAAACGCTCCAGCGCGTCGGTGCAGTCCGAGGTCCAGACGCGCTCCGTGCGGGCGAGCACGCCCCAATCGGCGCGGGCGCCGCCGGAAGCGCAGCTTTCGATTTCCAGCGCCGGGTGGTCCGCCCGCAGGCGGTCCAGCAGCGCATAGGTCGCGAGCACCTGGGCGCGGGCGGCCGGACGCCCCGCCGCATCGCCGGACGCCACCAAGTCGCGGTTCATGTCCCACTTCAGATAGCCGACCGGCGCCTCGCGCAGCAGCACATCGAGTGCGCCGTGCACCCGGCTCCAAACCTCCGGCCGGGTCAGGTCGAGCACAAGCTGATGCCGCGACAGTCGGGGCGGGCGGCCTGCCAGCCCCAGCGCCGCGTCCGGGTGCTCGCGCAGCGCGGCGCTGTCAGGGTTGGCCATCTCCGGCTCCACCCAAAGCCCGAACTGCATGCCAAGCCCGGCCACGTGGCGGGCCAAAGGGCCAAGCCCGTCCGGGTACTTGCGCGGGTCTGCCGTCCAGTCGCCCAAGCCCGCGCGCTCATGGTCGCGCCCCGGCATCCAGCCGTCATCGAGCACGAATCGCTCGATGCCGAGCGCCGCCGCCGCGGCCGCTTCCCGCATCAGCCGCGCCTCGTCGTGGTCGAAGTAGGTACCTTCCCAGGTGTTGAGCGTCACCGGGCGCGGACCCGCGAGCCGCAGCAAGTGCCGGCGCGCGTAGGCGTGGAACGCACGCGACAGGCCGGACAGGCCGGCGCCGGACCAGGCGGCGTACAGGGTGGGCGTCGGCAGGCTCGTGCCCGGCGCCAGCACCACCTCGCCCGGCATCAGCAGCTCGCCGCCGCTCACCAGCAGCGACCCGTCGCCGAGCCGGTCGGCCGCCATGCGGTGGTTGCCGCTCCATCCCAGGTGCAGGCCCCAGGCCGCGCCGTCCTGCTCGCCGCATCCGTGCGTCGTGGCGACCAGCAGCGGGAAGCGGTCGTGCGAGGTGCGGCCGCGGCGGTTCTCCAGCAGCAGCGCGCCGTCCGGCAGCGCCGACCGCGTTTCGGTGAACTCGTGCGCCCAGCGCCCGCCATAGGTGCGCAGCTCCGTCGCCTCGGGTGGGATGCGCAGCGTGCCGGAGGCAAGGTGGCCAACCGCGAGCTTTGCCTCACCCACATTGGTCAGCGTCGTCCGCACCGCCAGCACGTCGCCGTCCGGCGGCAAGGCGAACTCGATCCGGAGGCGCAGGCCGGCAACGGGATCGTGCGCCGTGACCGTCAGCGTGCCGTCGGGGCCGGTCCCCACCGCGGCGTCGCTGAACTCCGCCGACCAATCCCGCCCGTCGTGGTGCGCCGTCAGGGCCGGGGTGCGGAACAGCCCGGCGCCGAGCGTGGGGAACACCGAAGCCTCCGCGATGTCGTCGTCCAGCAGGTTGCGCGCCGGCGCGCGGTCGCGCAGCGGCGCCGGGTCGCCGGGCGGGAGGCGTGCGCCCCAATGGACGATCTCCGGCAGCCCCTCCGCCCGGGACGCCAGCAGCAGCGTCGTGTTCAGCCCGTCGAGCCGCATCGCTATTCCTTGATCGCGCCGAGCGTCAGCCCGGCGATGAAATGCCGCTGCATCGCGAAGAACACGACAATCGAGGGCGCGGCTGCGATCAGGGCGCCGGCACTCATCAACTGCCAAGAGGCGAGCCATTGCCCGGCCAGCGCCTGCAAGCCCGCAGTGACCGGGCGCGCGGTGTCGCTCTGCACCAGCACCAGCGCCCAGAAGTAGTCGTTCCAGATGAAGGTGAACTCCAGCACCGCGAGCGCAGCGAGCGCCGGGCGCACCAGCGGCAGGACAACGTGCCAGAAGATGCGCAGCTCGCCCACGCCCTCGATCCGCGCCGCCTCGACCAGCGCGTCCGGCAGCTCGCGGATGAAGTTGCGCATGAACAGCGTGCAGAAGCCGGTCTGGAACGCGATGTGGAACAGCACCAGCGCCCACACCGTGTCGTACAGCGGGATCACGTTCACGAACAGGTTGCGCACCGGGATCATCAGCACCTGGAACGGCACGAAGTTGCCGGCGATGAAGGTGGCGAACAGCGCGATGTTGCCGCGGAAGCGGTATTGCGCCAGCGCATAGCCGGCCATGGTGGAGATCGCCAGCGTGCCCGCCACCGCCGGCAAGGTGATCACGACGCTGTTGAGCAGGTAGCGGCCCATCGGCGAGGAGGTGAACACCGCCGTGTAGTTCTCGGCGATGCGCAGCTCGGTGGGCCAGCCCCAGTAGTTGCCGCGGCTGAGGTCGTCGAGCGAGCGGGTCGAGGTCAGCGCGATGGCGAACAGCGGCAGCAGCCAGACCAGCAGGCTGACCGACACCACGGCGCGGTAAAGGCCGCGCGCGCCGGGCGACTGCTTCTGCAGCGGCGTCGGGAACACGGTCAGCGGCGCTCCCGGCGCAGCAGGGACACCAGAAAGAAGGCGATGTACACGTCCATGATGAGGAACAGCACCGTCGCGATGGCCGCGCCGTAGCCGTAGCGGAACGAGGCAAAGGTCTGCTGGTACATGTAGAACGCGAGCACGGAGGAACTGTCGTACGGCCCGCCCTTGGTCATGATCGACACCAGGTCGAAGCTGCGCAGCGCGCCGACTACGCAGACGACGACGGCGATGAACGTCGCCGGGCGGAGCTGCGGCAGGATGACATGGCGCAGCAGGCGCCAGCCCCGGGCGCCGTCGAGCCGCGCCGCCTCCACCAGCTCCGGGTTGATCGCGGTGAGGCCGGTCAGGTACAGGATCATGCAATACGCGGTCTGCGGCCACAGACCCGCCGCCACCACGCCGAACGTCGCCCAGCGCTCGTTGCCCAGGATGTCCACCGGCGGCAGGCCCGCCGCCCCGAGCAGGACGTTCAGCAGCCCGAAGTCGGCGTTGAGGAACCAGCCGAACACCAGGCCGACGACGACCTGGCTGATGACGAAGGGGAAGAAGAACAGCGACTTGACCAGCCGCATCCCGAACAGCGTCTGGTTCAGCAGCAAGGCGAGCGCCAAGCCGAACGCCGGGGCCAGCATGAAGGCGACGAGCCACAGCACATTGTTGACGAGCGCCGTGTAGAACACGTCGTCGGTGAACAGCTCCGTGTAGTTGCCCAAGCCCACGAAGCGCATCGGCTTGATGCCGTCCCAGTCGTGGAGGCTGACCCACAAGCTGTCGGCGATGGGCCAGATGACGAACACGGCGAACAGCAGGCAGGCGGGCGCCAGCAGGATCGCGGGCGCCAGCGCCATCTGATGCCGCTGCCACCAGCTCTCCGGTGCGATGCCGGCGGCACGCGGGATCGTCGTCGCGGACATCGGGCCGCCCGTCAGTTCGACGCGTAGATGCGCTTGCGGGCGCGCTCGATGTTGGCGAGCACGGCGTCGAGGCGGTCGGGCTTCACCATGAACTCCTGGAAGCCCTTCATCGCCACCGTCGCCAGGTCCTCGCTGGTGTCGCGGTCGAGGAACTGGGTCAGGTGCGCCGCCTTGTCCAGTTGCGCGGCGCCGGCCTTGAGGAAGCGGTCGTCGCTGACCGTCGCCTGCGTGTTGGTCGGAAGCTGCCGGAGGGTCTTGTTCACGGCCGTTTGCACGTCGGCGCGCATCATGAACGCGAGGAGCTTCATGGCGTCCGCCTTGTTCTTGGCGCCGGCCGGGATGTTGATGCTCTCGATCGGCGCCTCCTCGGTCTCCGCCACGCCCGGGGTGATGGTCGGGAAGGTCATGAAGCCGATGTTGGCCGCCGCGTCGGCCGGCATGCCCTGGGTGAAGAAGTTGCCGATCAGCATCATGCCCGCCTTGCCCTGGTACATCAGGCTCTGGCTCTCCTGCCAGGACAGGCTGGTGTGGTTCTTGATGAAGCACTGGTGGTCAAGCAGCTGCTTCCAGTGCGCGAACACCGCGCGCACCTTCGGGTCCTGCCAGCTCACCTTGCCTTCCGTGAGCTGCGTGTGGAACTCGTAGCCGTTGAGGCGCAAGTCGATGTAGTCGAACCACCCGGCGGTGGGCCAAAGGTCCTTGCTGCCGAGGTCCACCGGCTCGACGCCTGCGGCCCGCAGCTTGTCGCAGGCGCCGAGCAGGTCGTCCCAGGTCTTGATCTCGCCCACCCCGGCCTTTTGCAGCAGGTCGGTGCGGGCGAAGATGCCCCATTGGTAGTAGCTGTACGGCACGCCGAACTGCTTGCCCTCGACGGTGACGGTGTCGAGCACCTTGGGCGCGAACTGGCCGCGCGCTTCCGGGGTGAACAGCGCGCTCACGTCCTCCAGCAATCCAGGCGTGACGAACTGGCGCATCCGGGCGCCCGAGTACCACAGCGCCACGTCGGGCGGGGCGGAGGTCAGCCAGTTGCGGATCGAGCTTTTGTAGCTCTCGTGGTCATAGACGTTCATCTTGACGGTGATGCCGGGGTTCTCGGCCTCGAACTGCTTGACCGCCGCCTCGAACGCCGCCTTGGGCTGCGGGTCGGAGGTGTCCGTGTTGAAGACGAGGGTTCCCGCCATGGCCGGGGCCGTGAGCAGGCCGGCGGCAAGGGCGGCCGCCGTGAGCGTCCGGATGATGGGCATGCGGTCCTCCGTATGGACGGCGCCTCCACCCGGCGCCGCGCTGATTGGGCGACGCCGCGCTGGCCGGCGTCACGGCGGCAGTATCGCCGCTGCGGAGCCTGTTGGCTACCGGCTTATCGGTCCGTTCCGGGATGGGCGGGCGGCTTGGATCGCGGCCGTGCCGGGGCGTTCCGGTTGACGCGCCTGCACGCGGCACATAGCCTCGATCCGCCAACGAGAGGCCGCGCATAGCGGCCGGGGCAGGAGGAAACATGGTCGTTCAACTCGCGCGCAGCGCCGCCGCCGCCGCATTTTGCCTTGCCGCCTGGTTCGGCCCCGCGCAGGCGGAAACGCGCACGGTCGGCTACAGCGTCGCGACGCTCGCCAACCCGTTCTTCCAGGGCATGACGCGGGGCGTGCAGGACGGCATCAAGGCGCATCCCGACCTCAAGCTCATCAACACGAGCGCCGACGGCGACGCGACCACGCAGGCCAACCAAACCCTCGACCTCATCAACCAAGGCGTTTCCGCCCTGATCCTCAACCCGATCAGCGCCGACGCCATCGTGCCCGTGGTGCGCCAGGCGAACCGGAAAGGCATCCCGGTGTTCACCCTCGACCGCGGCGCGGCGTGCGGGGACTGCCAGGTCAACTTCCTGGAAACCGACAACGAGGCGCTGGGGCGCGAAGGGGCGGACTTCATCGCCGCACAGCTCAAGCAGCGCTACGGCGAGGTCCGCGGCAACGTCGTGGACCTGGAGGGGCTGCTCGGCACCACGGCGGGCGACGGGCGCGAGAAGGGCTTTGCCGAGCAGTTCGCCAAGCTCCAGCAGGCCAACCCCGGCCTCAAGCTGATCGCGCGCCAGGCGGCGGACTTCGACCCGGCCAAGGCCTTCAACATCCTGACCCAGCTCCTCGCCGCCAACAGCCAGGTGGACGCCGTGTTCAACGGCAACGACGACAACGCGGTCGGCGCCATCCGCGCCATCAAGCAGGCCAACCGCTTCCGCGCCGCCGGCGACGCCGGCCACATCGTCATCATCGGCATCGACGGCACCGCCCAGGCCTTGGCCGCGATCCGCGACGGGCAGATGGATGCGACGCTGTCGCAGAACCCGCTGACCATGGCCGCCCAGTCCGTTTCCTACGTGGACCAGTACCTGCGCGGCGACAAGGACATCCCCAAGCACCAGTTCTGGCCGCACATCCTCATCACCAAGGACAACATCGGCGGTCCCGAGGTGCAGAAATACGGCCTGTGGAGCGAGGAGGTCGCGCGCCGCTGAGCCGCGCGGACGCCGGGACGTGCGGATGGCGCCCCTGCTGGACATGCGCGCGATCTGCAAGAGCTTCCCGGGTGTGCGGGCGCTGGACCGGGTGGACCTTTCGCTTGGCCAGGGCGAGGTGCTCGGCCTCGTGGGCGAGAACGGGGCCGGCAAGAGCACGCTGATGAAGATCCTGGCCGGCGTTTACCGGCCGGACGCGGGCACGATCCTGCTCGGCGGCCAGCCCTTCGCGCCCCGGCGTCCGCGCGACGCGCTCGATGCCGGCGTGGTCGTGATCCATCAGGAGCTGAGCCTGGTCCCGGACCGCTCGATTGCCGACAACCTGTTCCTGGGGAACCTGCCCCGGGCGCCGCTCGGCTTCGTGCGCCGGGCACGCCGGGACCGGGACGCGCGGGCGCTGCTGGCGCGCGTCGGGCTGGACCTGCCGCCCTGGCGCCTGGTGCGCAGCCTCGGCATCGGCGCGCAGCAGCTCGTGGAGATCGCCCGCGCCCTGTCGCGCCAGGCGCGCGTGATCGTCATGGACGAGCCGACGGCGCCGCTGTCCGAGGGCGAGGTGCGCGTCCTGTTCCGCACCGTTGCCGCCCTGAAAGCGGCCGGCGTCGGAGTCGTGTTCATCAGCCACCACCTCGAAGAGGTGTTCGCCATCTGCGACCGCGTGGCCGTGCTGCGGGATGGGCGCGCGGTCGAGACCCGCGCCGCGGCGGATTGGACCCGCGACGCACTGGTGCAGGCCATGGTGGACCGGCC
>CAXTUQ010000117.1:0-12184 GCA_964247405.1 uncultured Acetobacteraceae bacterium | reverse complement strand
TCTCGACCACCATCAAGTCTGCGGCCGTCGCGCGCCGGGCCGCGACGGCGCTGGTCGAGGGCGCGCGCATCGCGGTTGGCAGCCCCGCTTACGCCCTGGAACAGGGTGCGGACCTGTCGGGCTTATCCGTCTCCATCTCCGCCTTTGAAGAAGCGGGCAAGACCGCCGTCGTCGTGCTGCGCGACAACCGGGCGCTCGGCGTGCTGGCGCTCCGCGACGAACCCCGGGCGGATGCGCGCGATGCCGTGGCCGCGCTGCGCGGCATGGGCGTGGCCTCGGTGATGCTGACCGGCGACAACGAGCGCACCGGGCGGGCGGTGGCCGGGGCGCTCGGCCTTGACGTGCGGGCCGGGCTGCTGCCGGAGCAGAAGCTGCAGGAGATCGAGGCGCTGAAGGCGCGCGGCCCCGTGGTCATGGTCGGCGACGGGATCAACGACGCGCCCGCCTTGGCCGCGGCCAGCGTGGGCGTCGCCATGGGCGGGGGCACGGCGGTGGCGTTGGAGACCGCCGACGCCGCGCTGCTGCACGGGCGGGTTTCGGGCGTGGTTGAGTTGGTGGCGCTGTCGCGCGCCACCCTGTCCAACATCCGGCAGAACGTGGCCGTGGCCGTGGGCCTCAAGCTGGTGTTCCTCCTGACCACCCTTGCCGGCGTGACGGGCCTGTGGCCGGCCATCCTCGCCGACACCGGGGCGACCGTGCTGGTCACGCTGAACGCATTGCGGCTGCTGGGCTGGAAAGATTCAAAGTCGAAGCCATGCTGACGCGCGCCGACCTCGAACGGCTTGACCGGGACGACCCGCTCGCGCCGTTCCGCGACCGCTTCGCCCGGCCGCCCGGGATCATCTCCCTCGACGGCAACTCGCTCGGGCCGCTGCCGCGTGCGACGCCGGGGCGCATCGCGGAGGTGATGACGCGCGAGTGGGGGGAGGGACTGATCCGGAGCTGGAACGACGCCGGCTGGATCGACTTGGCCGCCCGGGTGGCGGACGGGATCGCGCGGCTGGTCGGGGCGGCGCCGGGCAGCGTCGCCGTCGCGGACTCCACCTCCGTCAACCTGTTCAAGCTGCTCGGCGCCGCCTTGACGCTGCGGCCGGGGCGTCAAGTTGTCGTGTCGGAGCGCGACAACTTCCCGACCGACCTGTATGTGGCGCAGGGCCTGGCGGCTTTCCTGGGCGGGCAGCATACGATCCGGCTTGCGGAACCCGGCGGCGTCATGGACGCGACCGGCGACGACACCGCCGTGGTCATGCTGAGCCACGTCAACTACCGGACCGGCGCGATGCACGACATGGCGGCCGTCACCCGCGCGGCGCAGGAGCGCGGCGCGCTTATGTTATGGGACCTGGCGCATTCGGCTGGGGCAATGCCGGTCGATCTCGCGGCGGCGGACGCCGACTTCGCCGTGGGCTGCGGCTACAAGTTCCTCAACGGCGGACCCGGCGCGCCCGCCTTCCTTTATGTGGCGCCCCGCCTGCACGCGACGCTGCGCCTGCCGATCACGGGATGGCTGGGCCACGCGGCGCCCTTCGCGTTCGAGGCCGAGTACCGCCCGGCGCCTGGGCTGGCGCAGGCCATCGTCGGCACGCCGCCGATCCTCAGCCTCGCGGCGCTTGAGGTCGGGGTCAGCTTGGCGCTTGAGGCGCCGCTGTCCGACGTGCGGGACAAATCGCTCCGCCAGGTCGCCCTGCTGGCGGCGCTGATCGAGCAAGCTGCCCCCGGCGTGTTCCGCCGGGTCACGCCGGACGACCCGGCGCGGCACGGCAGCCAGCTTTGCCTGTCACACCCGGACGCTTATGCCGTCATGCAGGCTTTGATCGACCGCGGCGTGATCGGCGACTTCCGCGCACCCGATATCCTGCGCTTCGGCATCACGCCGCTCACGCTCAGCTATGCCGAACTGTGGGATGCGGCGGCGGCCCTCGGCGCCATCATGGCCGAGGGCGCCTGGCGCGACCCGCGCTACGCTGTCCGCAAGACAGTCACGTAGCCGCCCGCCGGGTCAATCCCCGCCCAGCACGCTCTCCGCCGGGCGGGCAGCATCGGTTATAGGTGCGCTCGCGGCTGCCGCCGGCTTGGCCAGGAACTCCTTGTCGAGCGTAAAGGTGATCGGCCGGCGCTGTTTGCGCCCACGTTTGAGCAGCCCACTCTTGGACGCCGCCGCATAGACCGCCGTCTTGGCCCACAGCGACGGGCCGGACACGGTGCGCGTAGGCTTGACCTTCAACTTGTCCCGCAACAGGCCGTTCGCCCCGTTGACGAACATGCTGCGGCGGATTTCGGGGGTGAAGTACTCAATGGTCATGGAAACGCTGAGTTCGTCGGCGTTCTCGATCCGGTGGGGCATGTTGAGCGGCCACTGCGCCATCTCGCCGGGCCGCAGGTCGATGCACTGGGCGTAGTCCTCGTACCAGCCCTCGTACTTGATGCCGGTCTCGTTGTTGTAGAGGATCACGTTCTCCAGGGTTTCCGGCGTCAGAAACGGCGGCTCCTTCGGATACAGGTACACGCGCTTGCTCCCGGCGATCTGCCAGAGCGTTTGGCCCGCCGTGTCGAAGTGGTAGTACACCTGGGCGCGCGGCGAGGAGATCAGGATGCCGTTGATCCGCTTGAACGTGGTGAACCCGGGGATACGTCCCTCAAGCTCGCCGAAAATCTCGTCCAGCAGCTTGCCGTATTGCGGGTCGATCTCGTTCACGCGCAGCAAGTTGAGCCAGATCCGGCCGCTGGCGATGGCGTCCATGACCTCCGTGCCGCTGAGCTTGCCCATCTCCCCTTCGCGCCACAGCTTGCGCTCGTTCGGGCGGCCGGTCTCGATCAGCATGTAGTTGGATTTCGGCGCGGCCTCGATCAGGCGGGCCAGCGCCGGGCGGCTGAACAGCTCATGCTGATGCAGCCGGTGCTTGAGGCGCAGCGGCACGTTGCCCCACAGCGCCGAATGCTCCGGCTTCCAGGCGGTGAAGATGGGATCGGTCATCGTAAGCTCCAGGGCGGTCCGCGTCGATCCTGCATACACGAAAATGGAGCGGAAAGCGAACGAACTTCCCTGAACCTGATGGCCCGGACCGGATGCCGGCCGCGGCTCACCAGGCGTCCAGCACCATCGCGGCGCCTTTCTCGGCGATCATGACCGTGGGCGCGTTGGTGTTGCCGTTGATGTGGGTGGGCATCACCGAGGCGTCGATCACCCGCAGCCCGTCCACCCCGCGCACCCGCAGTTGCGGATCGACCACCGACGCCGGGTCGCCGCCCATGCGGCAGGTGCCGATGAAGTGGTGGGTCGTGTTGGACACCTCGCGGATGCTGGCGGCCAGGCGGGCGTCATCGTCCACCACGGCCTGGCCGGGCATGATCTCGTGGTCGATGAGGCGGCGGATCGCTGGGTTGTGCAGGATCGCGCGCAGCCGCCGGGTGCCGCGCATCAGCACCGGCATGTCGCCGGGGTCACTGAAATAGCGGGGTTCGATGACCGGCGGGTCGGCCGGATCGGCGGAGCGCAGGCGCACCTCGCCGCGGCTGCCCGGGCGGCCCTGGCGCACGGTGACGGTGAAGCCTTCCCGGTCCGGCAGCATCCACCCGCCCTCCGGCAGCAGGCCCATGCACAGGCCCATCTGCAGGTCCGGCACGTCCAGGCCGTCATGGGAGCGGAAGAAGCCGCCGGTGGGGAAGGAGGTGCTGCCCAGGATGCCGCGGCGGCCCAGGGCATAGGCCAGCACCGCGCCCGCGCCGCGCACCGGCCTGGTGTGGGCGTAAGCCGTGACTGGCTGGCTGCACGCGTAGTTCATGCGGTAGGACACATGGTCGCGCAGGTTGCGCCCGACGCCGCCCCGGTCGAGCCGCACGGGGAGGCCGAGGCCGGCCAGGGCGTCCGCCGGGCCGATCCCGGACAGCATCAGCAGCTTGGGCGAGTTGAACACCCCGGCGGCCAGCAGCGTTTCCTTCCCCGCCCGGATTTGCAAGGGTTCGCCGCGGCGCACCGCCACCTCCGCGCCGACTACGCGCCGGCCGTCGAACAGCAGGCGGCGGCACTCGGCGTGGGTGAGGACCGTGAGGTTCGGGCGGCGGCGGGCGGGCTTGAGGTAGGCCGACGCCGTGCTCCAACGGCGTCCGCGGCGGATGGTCACGTCGTAGTGGCCGAAGCCTTCCTGCGTGGCGCCGTTGAAATCGACGCCGATTGGATAGCCCTCCGCCGCCGCGGCGGCCAGGAAGGCGTCGCAGATCGGCGGGACCGGGCGGCTCCTTGTCACATGGAGCGGGCCGTCGCCGCCGTGGTGTTCGCCCGCCCCGCGTTCGCTGCGCTCGGCCCGGCGGAAGAACGGCAGCACGCCCTCGTAGGACCAGCCCTCGCAGCCCGCCTGCCGCCAGTCGTCGTAGTCGCGCGGGTGGCCGCGGGTGTAGATCATGCCGTTCAGCGTGCTGGTGCCGCCCAGCACCTTGCCCCGGTAAAGCGGCACGCTGCGCCCGGCGAGGCCGGCTTCCGGCTCGCTGTGGTAGCCCCAGTTGACGCGGGGGGTGGCCAGCACGCGGCTGACGGCGCCGGGCACGTGCAGCAGGGGGTCGCGGTCAGGCCCACCGGCTTCCAGCAGCACGACCCGGTGCGCTGGGTTCTCCGACAGCCGGTTGGCCAGCACGCAGCCGGCGGAACCTGCGCCGATGATCAGCACGTCGCATGAAATGGTTTGTGCGAGGCGTGTGCCCGTCATCGCCGGGCGGTTCGGGCCTTTGCCCGGGTGGAGTGTCGCATTGGCCGACGATGGCCTTGCGTCGCGGATCGCACAAGGCCACCCTAGGACCGCTCCACGGAACGTCACCCCATTCGGAGACGGATGATGCCACGACAGGAGAGGACGATGGACGGGTCAGAGCCGCAACGGGCCATCGGCGCGGACCCGGCGGCACGCGACCTGCGCGCCGAAGCCGGAGCCGTGCTGCAGGTGGAGAAACACGACTACACCGACCTCCGCCCCAATGGCCGGGCGCCGGCGCAAGGCATGGCCGGGTTCGACCCGATCTACACCGACATCGTCGATTACATCATCCGCTGCACCCACCGGATCTGGGACGAGCGGAACATCGGGCTGATCTACAGCCACTACGCCCATAACGCCGTCGTGCATTCCCCGCTGGGCACCAGCTACTCGCGCGAGGAAGTCGTCCGCGCCACCGTGCAGCGCATCGCCGAGTATCCGGAGCGGCGCGGCCTCGGCACCCAGGTCATCTGGGGCGGCAACGACGTGGACGGGTTCTACACCTCGCACCTCATCACCAGCGTCGGGCGCTTCACCGCGCCCGGCCCTTACGGGATGCCGACCGGCAAGACGTTCTACTCCCGCGCCATCGCCGACTGCATGGTGTATCGGAACCGCATCTACCGGGAATGGCTGGTCCGCGACACGATGGGGCAGTTGCTGCATTTGGGCGTCGATGCCGACACCGTGGCGGCGAAGATGGCGGCGGAGCAGGCGGCCCGCGGCGTGACCGCGCCGCCCTTGGGCGATTCGTCCCGGCTGCTCGGCCAGGAGCCGCCGGCCGAGCGCATCGACGCTTCCATTGCCGCCACGGAGCAAGAGGCGGCGCTGCTGCAGACGCTGCACGAGATGTGGAACTGGCGCATGTTCGGCCGGGTGCGGGAGGCCTACGCACCGCAAGCGGTGTGGCACGGCCCGCGGATGCGCGACCTCCACGGCCCGGCGGCGATCACGCAGCAGTTCCTCGGGTTGCTGGCGATGATCCCGGACGCGTCCTGGACGCCGCACCACGTCTGCTCCGTCGATCCGTCGAACGAGGGCGGCAGCAAGCTCGCGGTGCGCTGGACCTTGGAGGGGCACCATACCGGCTGGGGCGTGCTGGGCGCGCCCACAGGCAAGCCGTTGATGGTGATGGGAATGTCGCAGTTCCATTTGAAGAACGGGCGCATCGTCGAGGAGTACACGCTGTGGGACGAGCTGGCGCTGCGGGTGCAGCTCAAGCTGCCATTCGCGTAACGTTCGCGCTGAGGCCGGTTGAGACCCTTGCGGAGCTGGGCTGCCGTTGCAACAGTGCGGGCAAGGAGCATGAGCATGTCGATAGCGCCGGCTATGTCCAAAGGCGATGCGATCCTGCAGGCGCGCGGGATCGTCAAGCGGTTCGGCCATGTCGAGGCGCTGCGCGGCGCGGACTTCGACGCGTATGCCGGCGAGGTCACGGCGCTGATCGGCGACAACGGCGCGGGCAAGAGCACATTGGTAAAAATCCTGTCCGGCGTGTATGGGCCGACCTCCGGGCAGGTGCTGGTGGACGGCGCCCCGGTGTCGTTCGCCTCGCCCTCGGACGCTCACGCCATCGGCATTGAGACGGTGTACCAGGATCTGTCGGTGTGCCCGGACCTCAGCCCGTCCGCCAACATGTACATGGGGCGGGAAGCGCTGCGCCCGGGGCTGCTGGGCCGGCTCGGCTTCCTCGACAACGCTACCATGCGGCGGGAAAGCGCGGTTGCGTTCCAGAAGCTGAAGGTCGCCTTGAAGGACATGGACGCGCCGATCGCCAGCCTGTCGGGCGGGCAGCGGCAGAGCGTGGCGATCTGCCGGGCGGCGATGTGGGCCAAGCGCGTCGTGTTCATGGACGAGCCGACGGCGGCGCTCGGCGTCGTGCAGACCGCGCGCACGCTGGACTTGGTGCGCCGCATCCGTGACACCGGGGTCGCCGTTGTGCTGATCAGCCACAACATGCGCGACGTGATCCAGGTGGCGGACACGGTGGAGGTGCTGCGGCTCGGGCGGCGAATCGCGTCGATGCGCAACCAGGGCATCACCGTGCCGGACCTGGTCGGCGCGATGACCGGGGCGCTCGACACCGAGCAGGAGGTCGCGGCATGAGCGGGGACGCGGCGCTTTCTCAATCGACCGCCGGGGCGGACACGGCTGGGCTGCTGGCGCCGCAAGGCTTGGGCCGCAAGCTCAAGGTGGCGCTGTCGTCCTCGCCTTTCTACATGGGCGTCATCCTGGCGCTGCTGGTCGCGTTCTTCTCCTTCCTGCATCCGGCCACCTTCGCCAGCAGCTACAACATCCGCAACATCTTCCTTGACGCCTCCGTGCTGCTGATCCTGGCGGTGGGCACGACATACATCATGATCGCCGGCGGGTTTGACCTGTCGATCGGCTCCGTGCTGGTGTTCTCGGGCGTGGCCGCGGCGCAGGTGATGCTGCAGTTCGGCACCGACAGCCTGCTGACCGTCGGCCTCGGCTTCGTGGTGGCGCTGGCGTGCGGGGCGGCCTGGGGCGTGTTCAACGGGTTCTGCATCACCCGGCTGCGGGTGTCCGCGCTGATCTCGACGCTCGGGACGATGGGGGCGGCGCTCGGCGCGGCCTACCTGGTGACGGATGGCAACGACATCCGCACCGTGCCAGACGTGCTGATCGCCTTCGGTCACGGCTCAATCGGCGGCGTGCCGTGGCTCGTCGTCATCACCGCAGTCGTGTCGCTGATCGGCGGGGTCGTGCTGCACATGACCCGGTTCGGTCGGCACACCTTCCTTGTCGGCTCCAATCCGGAAGGGTCGCGCCGGGCCGGCATCAACGTGTCCGGGCACTTGCTGAAGCTGTACGCACTGAGCGGGCTGCTGGCCGGGTTCGCGGCGATGCTGTCGCTGGGCCGCTTCTCCACCACGACGCTGGAGGGCCATGCGAACGACCCGCTGGAAGCGATCACCGCGGTGGTGCTCGGCGGCACGGCGCTGACCGGCGGGCGTGGCACCATCATCGGCACGGTGGTCGGCGTGTTCATCCCGGCCGTGCTGGCGAACGGCTTCATCATCATGGGAATCCAGCCGTTCTGGCAGATGGTCGTCATCGGTTTCGTCGTGATCGCAGCCGTTTACGCCGACCAGATCAAGCGCCAGAAGGGTGAGCGCCTGTAACTGCACTGGACGCCTCGACGCGTGCCATGACGATGAAGGACCGCCAATGCGCCTGACCCTCGCAGCCACGCTTCTCACCTCCCTGGCGGCGCTGCCCCTGTCCGCACGCGCCGAGAAGCCCTACAAAATTACCTATATCCAGGGCGTGACGGGCAACCCGTTCTACATGTCGGTCGCCTGCGGCGGGGCGGAGGCGGCAAAACGCCTTGGCGCCACGTTCGAGGCGCAGGGGCCGCAGCAATACACCCCCGCCTTGCAGATGCGCGTGCTGAACGCGGTGATCGCGGCCCAGCCCGACGGCATCCTATTCACCGCCGACGACCCGGTGGCTCTCACTGCGACGCTGCTGGACGCCAAGGAGCGCGGGATCAAGGTCCTCTCGATCGACGGCGATGTGAAGGACATGAGCGTCGCGCTGTCCAACATCCAGTCCGACAACTTCGACGGCGGCGGGCAGGCCGCGAAGAAACTGGCCGAGCTGGTCGGCGACAAGGGCGAGGTAATGGCACTCATGAACTCGCCCGCCGCCAACGTGTCCCAGCAACGGCTGCAAGGATTCCAGGAAGAAATCGCCAAGCACTCGAAGATCACCTTCCTCGGCGTGCAGTACAGCAACAATCAGACGGCCAAGGCGGCGTCGATTGTCACCTCCACCGTTGCGGCGCATCCGGATCTCGCCGGGGTGTTCACCATCACCACCAACAACACCGAAGGCGCCGCGACCGGCGTGCGTGAGGCTCAGCGCGAGGGCAAGATCGTGATTGTCGGGTTTGACACGTCTGACCCGATCGTGGAGGCGATCCGCAAAGGGATCGTGGCTGCCGACATCGTGCAGTACCCGTACCGCGTCGGCCAACTCGGCGTCGAGATGATGGTCGCGGCGCTCGACGGGAAACCCATCGAGCGCCAGGTACATACGCCGTTTGTCGTTGCCACCCCGGCAAACATCGACACGCCCGAGGTGCAGAAATACATTTACCGGACGAACTGCCGCTAGGACAGGCGCTCGGCGCGTCGCAGGCTGGAGCACAGCGCCCGGGCCGGCTCCGCGCTCTCGCTCGGACCCGGCACGAACGCTGGCGCCTCAGTCAATCAGCTATGCGTGCCCGGAGCCGCCGTCTGCCCGTTCTGGCCGGTTGCAGGACGCTGCGCGGGCGTCGGCGAGGCGACCTGCTGGGTAGGTTTCGGGGTCTCCTGCTGCACCATGGCGCCGCTCTGGTTTTCCGCTCCATAGCCGTAGTTGACCTTTGGCTCCTGCGCCGGCGGCGCGACCGCATCGGATTCCAGGCCATACGCGCGCTTGTAAACCGGCGCCGGTCCCGGATAGGACACCCCGTCGCCGTTCCCGGCGCCATACTGCCAACTGACCTTGGTCGGGGCCGTCCCCGGGTCCACGGCGGTGCAGCCAGCCAAAGCGGCCAGCGCCGCGACAACAACGAAACTGCGCATCGAGACTCTCCACTATCCAATGCTGCCGGCCTGATTTTTCCGGCGATTCTGTGATGGTGGACACCGGCGCCGTGAACTTCCAATGATAATTCTTCATGACGCAAATGAACGGCGCTCATTTCATTGCATGCGGTTGCATGCGGTAGAAGCCGGCGATGACGAACTTCGCAAACATTGATTTGAACCTTCTCCGGGTGTTCGACGCCTTGTTCGAGGAGCGGAGCGTCACGCGGGCGGGCAGCCGGTTGCATGTCACCCAGTCCGCCGTGAGCCACGCGCTGGCCCGGCTGCGCGACATTCTGGACGACGAGCTGTTCGTCAAAAGCCCGGACGGCATGACGCCGACTGCCAAGGCGCGGGCAGTCGGGCCGCGTCTGCGCGCCGGGCTGCTGCAATTGCAGGCAGCCCTCACGGTCGATGCGTTCAACCCGGCGATCACGGAGCACCATTACACCATCGCCGCCGACGCCTATGCCTGCGCCGTCCTGCTGCCGGGCGTCGTTGGGCGCATCCGCGCCGAGGCGCCGGGGGTCGATGTCCGGATCACGCCGGGCGTCGCGGACATCGCGGAGGCGCTCGACACCGGGCGGGTCGATCTGGCCATCTCGGGATATGGCCGGGTGCCCGAACGCCTGGGCCTGCGCGAGCTGCTGCGTGACCGGCTGGTCTGGGTGCTGCGCGCCGATCATCCACTTGCCCGGGCGCCGCTGACGCTGGAGCGCCTGGCCAGCCTGCCGCAGATCGTGCGCGCCCTGACGGACGAGCGCACGGAGGCGATGGACGGCATGATCGTGGAGCACGGCCTGGAGCGCCGGGTCGCGCAGGACGGTGACAGCGCGATGATCGACGCGCTGGCCGGAATCGGGCGGCAGCGTCAGGTGCGGCTGACCGTGCCGAGCACCCATGCCGCGCTGGCCATGGTGAGCGAAACCGACTTGGCGGCGCTGGTGCCCTGGCGAATGGCCGCCGGATGGGCGGACCACTACCGGCTGAAGTGGATGGAGCCGCCTTACCCCGGCCCGGAAACCCAGCTTTCAATGGTGTGGCATCTCGGGCTTGGCAGCGACCCGGCGCTGAAATGGTTGCGGGACGTCATCGCCGAGGTCGCGAGCCATGTTTGAGGCCGGCTGCCCGTAAAGCGTTCACGTTATCGTGGGCGGGCGTGGCGTTGGCCTGATCGGTGCGTAGTGACGATGGCCACTCTGGCCTCAAATGCGGAGCTTCATGAAGACCTCCTACGCCTTGGCGCTTGGCGCCGTCCTGTTGATCGGCGGCGGCTACGGCGGGTGGCGCGTGTTCTCCGGGCAGGGCAAGCAGGACCAGCCTGCTGCGCCGCCGCCCGTGCCGGTGACAACGGCGGAGAGCAAGGCCGCCGACGTGCCGGTCTACCTGCGCGGGATCGGCACCGTGCAGGCGCTCAACGCGGTCGAGGTGCATCCCCAGGTGGGTGGCGTGCTGATCGACGTGCCGGTGCGGGAAGGGCAGGACGTGAAGCAGGGCGATCCCCTTGCCGTCATCGATCCACGTCCTTACAAGGCCGCGCTCGACAAGGCGCAGGCGCAACTGCAGCAGGACCAGGCGCAGCTTGAGAACGCCCAGGCCGACCTCAAGCGCTATTCGAGCCTCGTCCGCAGCGATTTCGCCTCCCGCCAGCAGGTTGATACCCAGCAATCCACAGTCGCCCGGCTGCAGGGCGTGATGGCCGCCGACAACGCGGCGATCGAGGATGCGCAGTTGAACCTCAGCTTTTGCGTGCTGCATTCCCCGTTGGACGGGCGGGTCGGGCTGCGCCGGGTCGATCCGGGCAACCTGATCCAGGCCAACAGCACCGGCGCCGGAATCCTGTTGGTGGTGCAGGTGCACCCGATCTCCGTGGTGTTCACCTTGCCCGAGGGCGACCTGCCCCGGGTGCGGGAAGCCAGCACCCACGGGGCGCTGACCGTGCTGGCCGACAGCTCGGACGGGCGGGACGAACTCGCGCGCGGCACGCTGCTGACCGCGGACAATGCCGTCAACGCCGCCAGCGGCACGATCCAATTCAAGGCGATGTTTCCGAACACGGATGACCGCCTCACGCCGGGGCAGTTCGTCAGCACGCGCCTGTTGATCGACACGGTCCACGGCGTCACGGTCCCGCACGAGGCGGTGCAGCATGGCCAGGATGGGCTGTATGTGTTTGCGGTGAAGCCGGACAAGACGGCAGACCGGCGCGGCATCCAGCTCGGCTACGACGACGGCAAGGTGGCGATGATCAACAAGGGCGTGGAAGCGGGCGAGCAGGTCGTCGTCAGCGGCCAGACCCGCGTCGGCAACGGCACCAGCGTGAGCGTGCCGGAGCAGCCTCAGAATGCCCAAGCTCAAAACACACAAGGCCAGGGCGGACCGCCCGAAGCTGCACAACCCCGGAGCGCGCAGCGTTGAGCATATCCAGCCCCTTCATCCGCCGGCCGATCGCGACCTCCCTGATGGTCGCGGCCATCTTCCTGGCCGGCGCTGCCGCCTACCCGTTCCTGCCGGTCTCGCCGCTGCCGGCCGTCGAGTTCCCGACCATCTCGGTGACCGGCTCCTACCCCGGCGCCAGCCCGGCCACGATGGCGACCGCGGTCGCGACCCCGCTTGAAACCCAGTTCGGCCAGATCCCGGGGCTGGCGCAGATGACGTCGGTGAACGTCATGGGCAACTCGCAGATCACCTTGCAGTTCGATCTCAGCCGCAGCATCGACGCGGCGGCGGTCGATGTGCTGGAGGCGATCAACGCCGCCGGCGGGCAATTGCCCAAGGACATCCCGAACCCGCCCACCTTCCGCAAGACCAACCCGGCCGACGCGCCGATCCTGATCATCG
>CAXTUQ010000116.1:0-12194 GCA_964247405.1 uncultured Acetobacteraceae bacterium | reverse complement strand
GCGAGCGCCACCGCGTGGCCTTGCCGCGCCAGGCCGCGGGCGAAGCTCGCCGACAGGCCCGGCCCGGCGCCGACGATCAAGGCGGCCGTCATGCGGAGAACCGCAGCGCGGCACTGCCTGCGTGGTCGAAGGCGATCCGCACGGCGGCGCCGGGTGCCACGAAGTCCTTGCCCGTCCACGATCCCGTCGTCACGACCTGCCCGGCCCGCAGCCCGCCGGCCCAGCGTGAACCGTGGTTCGCGAGCCACGCCAACAGCCGCAGCATGTCGCCGCCGGGGTTGCCGGTGCGCCGCTTCATCTCCTGGCCGTTGACCGCCAGCGCGACCTGCTCGGTTTCCAGGTTGATCGACTGCCACCCGGCGACCGCGGGACCGACGACCAGGCCGAAATGCGCCAGGCTGTCGGCCAGCGCCGAAAGCGGGTCCACCCGGTCCGAATCGACGTAGCGGCTTTGCAGCACCTCGATGGCCGGGTGGGCGGAGGCGATGGCGGCCATGACATCCTCCTCGCCATAAGGGGCGTCTCGCGGCGGCAGGTCGTGGGCCAGCTTCACCGCGATCTCCGCTTCGACGCCCGCGTCGGTGCAGTGCTCGGTCGAGACATGGCCCGGGCTGGCCTGCACGCCGGCGGCCGGCAACGGCGCGCAGGTGAAGGGGCCCGTCGGGTTGGGCGAGCCGACCTTCCAGCCGCCGATCCCGCCCAACTCTGCCCCACATAACTCCGCCATCACGGCGCGCTGGACCAGGTAGGCCTGCTCCTCCGTCCTGGGGCGCATCGCCTCCGGCAGGCTGTGCAGCTTCTGCGTGGGGTCGCGCCGCGCGCTCAGCAGCAGGCGGGCCGCGTCGTGGTGGCGATCCATCTCATTGTGTCTCCAAGCATGGGGTCTCCAGGCGGGCAGGGGCATCGGTCGTTCCAGCATCAAGCCGCCCTTGACCTTCGCACCGCGCCTATGCCTTGTCCATTTCGCGGAAGGGGACCCGGCATGGATGAAAGCGTGTTCAACAGGCAGACCGACCAAGCGTGCAGAACAGCCGCGCCCCGCAGCCGCGCCTGATGCAGCAATCCCCGCAGATCATCCGCGACTGGCGCGGCCTGCCGGAGGCGCTGCGCGGCGCCGCGGTCGCGCTGGGCAACTTCGACGGCGTGCACCTGGGCCACGCCCACGTGCTGCGCGCCATCCACGCCGCGCGGCCCGGCGCGCGGCTCGCCGTGCTGACCTTCGAGCCGCACCCGCGCGAGCTGTTCCGCCCCGACGACCCGGCATTCCGCCTGACGCTTTCGGCCGAGCGCGCGGCGGCGCTGGCGGCGCTCGGCGTGCAGACTGTTTATGAGATGCCGTTCGACCGCGAGTTCTCCCTGCTGAGCGCAGAAGCTTTCGTGGACGAGGTGCTGCACAAGGGTTTGGGCGCGGCGCACCTGGCCTGCGGCCCGGACTTCGCGTTCGGCCACCGCCGGGGCGGCGACATCGCCTTCCTGTCCGCGCGGGCGGAGGCGCTGGGCATCGGCCTCACCGTCGTGCCGCCGCTGGCCGACGCGCAGGGACCGATCAGCTCGACGCGCATCCGCCGCCTGCTGCAGGACGGCTACCCCGAGCGCGCCGCGGCGGAGCTGGGCCGGCCCTGGGCGGTGCGCGGCATCGTCGCCCATGGGGAGAAGCGCGGGCGCACCATCGGCTTCCCCACCGCCAACGTGCCGCTGGGCCGCCACCTGGAGCCGGCGCGCGGCGTGTATGCCGTGGAGGTGCGCCTGCCGGACGGCGCCGCCGTGCCGGGCGTCGCCAACATCGGCCGCCGCCCGACGGTGAACGAGGGCACGGAAAGCCGGCTGGAGGTGCACCTGTTCGACTGGAACGGCGACCTGTACGGCCAGGAGATCGCGGTGGCGCTGCACAGCTACCTGCGCGCCGAGCGCAAGTTCGCATCGTTCGACGACCTGCGCGCGCAGATTGTTACGGACGCGGACCAGGCCCGCGTGCTACTCGCGGCGCTTGACCCGGCGGGGCCGCGCTCCGCATAACCCGTTCACGGTCCGCCTCCGCGCGCCGATGCACGGGCCGGCCTGAGCGCCGGGATGATCGACGCGAAACCGCAACCTGGACCCAACCCGATGCCAGACACCAACAGCCCGCCCGACTACCGCTCCACCGTGTTCCTGCCCGCCACCCCGTTCCCCATGCGCGGCGACCTGCCGAAGCGGGAGCCGGACCTGCTGGCGCGCTGGAACCGCATCGGCCTGTGGGACCGCACGAAGGCGGCGATGGCGGGCCGCCCGGCCTTTGTGCTGCATGACGGCCCCATCTACTCCAATGGCCACCTGCACATCGGCCACGCGTTGAACCGCATCCTCAAGGACGTGGTGATGCGCGCGCACCGGATGGCGGGGGAGGAGGTGGACTACATCCCCGGCTGGGACACCCACGGCCTGCCCATCGAGTGGAAGGTCGAGGAGGAGTATCGCAAGGCTGGGCGCGACAAGGACGCGGTGCCGGTGCTGGACTTCCGCGACGAGTGCCGGCGCTACTCCGCGCACTGGCTGGCGGTGCAGACGGAGGAGTTCCAGCGGCTGGGCGTCGTCGGCGACTGGGCCGGGCGGTATGCCACGATGGATTTCTCGTCGGAGGCGGCGATCGCCGGGGAGATCTGCAAGTTCCTGCTGAACGGTGCGCTGTACCGCGGCCTGCGCCCGGTGATGTGGAGTCCGGTTGAGAAGACCGCGCTGGCCGAGGCGGAGATCGAGTACCACGACCGCACCAGCGACACGGTGTTCGTGCGCTTTCCCATTCTGGGCACGGGGCCGCTGGCCGGCGCCGCCGTGGTGATCTGGACCACCACCGTCTGGACCCTGCCGGGCAACCGCGCCGTGGCCTATGGGCCTGAGATCGACTACGCGCTGGTGCATGTGGACAGCGTGGCGGACGGGTCGCTCGCCCGCCCCGGCGAGCGGCTGCTGGTCGCGCTCGCCTTGCTGCCGCAGGTCTGTGCGGCGGCGGGGATCGCGACGCATCACGTGGCGCATGTCTATAAGGGCGCGGAGCTGGCCGGGCTGGCCTGCGCGCACCCACTGCGCGGCCAGGGCTACGACCATGACGCGCCGCTGCTGGCTGCGGAGTACGTCACGACCGACCAGGGCACCGGCTTCGTCCACAGCGCGCCGGCGCACGGGGAAGAGGATTTCCTGCTCGGCCGCGCCCATGACTTGGAGGTGCCGGAGGTAGTGGGGCCGGACGGGACCTATGCCGCCTGGGTGCCGCTGTTCGCCGGGCTGCACGTGTTCAAGGCGGCGGCGCCGGTGAGTGCGGCTATCGAGGCGGCGGGCGGCCTGCTGGCCCGCGGCACGCTGCTCCATTCCTACCCGCACTCCTGGCGCAGCAAGGCGCCGGTGATCTACCGCGCCACCCCGCAATGGTTCATCCGCATGGACGGCCCGGAGGCGATCCGCGCCAAGGCGCTGGAGGAGATCGCCCGCATCGCCTTCGTGCCGGAGGCCGGGCGCACCCGGCTCGCCAGCATGGTCGCCGGCCGCCCGGACTGGTGCATCAGCCGCCAACGCGCCTGGGGCGTGCCGATCCCGGTGTTCGTGGAGCGCCGCACCGGCGAGCCGCTGCGCGACCCGGCCGTGGTCGCCCGCATCACCGCCGCCTTTGAGCAGGAGGGCGCCGATGCTTGGTACAGCTCGCCGTCCAGCCGCTTCCTGGGCAATGACCGCGACCCCGATGACTACGAGCAGGTCATGGACATCGTCGATGTCTGGTTCGAGAGTGGCAGCACCCACGCCTTTGCGCTGGAAGGCCGTGGCGCGCCTTGGCCGGCGGACCTGTACCTGGAGGGCAGCGACCAGCATCGCGGCTGGTTCCAGACCAGCCTGCTGGAAGCGGTCGGCACCCGCGGACGCGCGCCGTTCAAGGCGGTGCTGACCCACGGCTTCGTGCTGGACGAGAACGGGCGCAAGATGAGCAAGTCGCTCGGCAACGTCACCGCGCCGCAGGAGGTCACGGACAAGCTCGGCGCCGATATCCTGCGGCTGTGGGTCGTCAACTCCGACGTGTCGGAGGACCTGCGCATCGGGCCGGAAATCCTGAAGCAGCAGGCCGAGCTGTACCGTCGCTTACGCAATACCCTGCGCTGGCTCTTGGGCAGCCTGGACGGCTTCACCGAGGAGGAGCGCGTGCCGGAGGCGGCGATGCCGGAGCTGGAGCGCTGGGTGCTGCACCGCCTGGCGGAGCTGGACCGGCGGGTGCGCGGCGCGCTCGCGTCGCATGACTGGACCGGGGTGTATCCGGAGATCCACGCCTTCTGCTCCTCCGACCTGTCCGCGTTCTACTTCGACGTGCGGAAGGACGCGCTGTACTGCGACGCCGCCGACAGCCCGCGGCGCCGGGCGGCGCGGACGGTGCTGGACCACCTGCACCGCTGCCTCACCGCCTGGCTCGCCCCCGTGCTGTGCTTCACGGCGGAGGAAGCCTGGCTGGCCCGCTTCCCGTCGGAGGACGGCAGCATCCACTTGCAGGCGTTCCCGTCCGTCCTGGACGGCTGGCACGACGCCGCGCTGGGCGCACGCTGGGCCAAGATCCGCGAAGCGCGCGGGGCCGTGACGACGGCATTGGAGGCGGCGCGGCTGGAGAAGCTGATCGGCGCGTCGCTGCAGGCCACCGTCACCTTGCCGGCCGCCGATGCGAAGCTGCTGGACGCGGACGGCTGGGCCGAGGTCGCCATCGTGTCCGGGGCCGGGTTCGGCGAGGCGCTGGCCGTGCACCGCGCGCCCGGCGAGAAGTGCGCCCGCTGCTGGCGCGTCCTGCCGGAGGTCGGTCAGCAGCCCGGGCATTCCACGCTCTGCGTCCGCTGCGCCGGCGCGGTCGGCCCGCTCGCCTGCGGCCAAGCCTCCGCCGGATGACCGGCCGCGTCCGCTGGGGCCTGCTCGCGGCGCTGCTGGTGCTGGCGGGCGATCAGGCGAGCAAGTGGTGGGTGCTGGACGTGCTGCGCTTGCCGGAGCGCGGCCACGTGGCGCTGCTGCCGGTGCTGAACCTGACGATGGTGTGGAACCAGGGCGTCACCTTCGGCCTGTTCCACCAGGATGGCGTTTGGGGGCCATGGCTGCTGGCGGGCGTGGCGCTGGCGGTGGTGGCGGCCCTGGCGGTTTGGCTGCGCCGGGCGGAAAGCGTGCTGGTGGCGGCGAGCCTCGGCGCCATTGGCGGCGGCGCGGTGGGCAACGTGATCGACCGGCTGCGCTTCGGCGCCGTGGTGGATTTCCTGCACGCCCATGCCTTTGGCTGGTCGTGGTACGTGTTAAACGTGGCGGACTCCGACATGGTGTGCGTGGTGGGCGGGCTGGTGCTGGATGGGCTGCGGCCGCGAACCCGCTTGCAGGCGCCGGGCTTTCGGCAGTAAAACCCGCGCCATGAAGGTTCGTGTTGTTCTGGTAACTTCCCTCAGCCTGTGCCTCGCCGCGTGCAGCGGGGACGAGCTGACCCGCACGTTCGGCCTGACCCGCGACGCTCCGGACGAATTCCGGGTCACGACACGCGCCCCGTTGTCGATGCCGCCCGACTTCACCCTGCGCCCGCCGCGCCCCGGCGCCACCCGCCCGCAGGAGCTGACGCAGCGGGAGCAGGCCGAGGCAGCATTGGCCCCCGATACCGTGATGGGCCGCCCGGAAGCTGGCGTGACGCCGGGCCAGCAGGCGCTGGTTGACGCCGCCGGCCGCCCGGCGCCGGCGGACATCCGCGCCCGCGTGGACAACGAGGCGGCGCTGGACACCCCGAGCCGGCCTTTGACCGACCGCCTGCTGTTCTGGCGCAGCCCGCCGCCGCCTGGCACGCAGATCGACGCGGAGCGGGAAAGCGCCCGGCTGCGGCAGAACGCGGCGCTGGGCCAGTCCCCGGAAGTCGGCGACACGCCGATCATCCAGCGCAAGCGGCAGGGGTTGTTCAGCAGCATTTTTTAATGCCTGCGCCTCCGGTGCCTTGCCGGCAGGCGGAATTGGTTGCTGGTCGGGAGCGCCTGCTTGCAACGGCTGTGGATCGCTTCACGCATGATCCGGCGGTGGTGGGTATGTTCCTTGGCGGGTCGCTCGCGTCCGGGACGGCGGATGCCTGGTCCGACATCGACTTGCGCGTAGTGGTCCGTCCTGAGCACCACGCGGGGTTCGTCGAACGGCGGCTTGACATCCCGCGGGCCTGGGATGGGTTCCTGTTCAACGAGTGGCTGGACGGAGCCTCGCACTGCGTCTCGCACTTCCGCCCGTTCAACAAGATCGACATCTTTTACCTGAACCGGGCTGCCTTCCAACCGTCGCCGTGGCTGGCGCAGCCGGTCACAATCCTGCATGACCCCGAGATGGTGGTGACCGATGTGGTGGCGCGCTCACGGGGATTGCGGTTCGCTCCCGCCGTCGATGAAGTCGAGCGCACGATCAGCAAGGGATTGGCCGCGGCGCACGAGGCCCACCGGCGGATACGCCGCGGTGAACTTGTCTATGCGCAATCGCTGCTGGACGAACTGCGGCAGTACATGACGGTGCTCGACGACGTTCTCCACGGTCGCCCGCCCCAATCGGTCGTTTTGTCGCGTTGGGAAGCACGAGCCAGCAACACCTTGTGCAAGGCGGTGGTAGGGTCCTATCCGGGTCTTGATGCTGCCGGCATCGGTCAGGCGTTGGGTTGTTTAGCAAACGAATACAGACGGCAGATCATTGCCGTGCATGGCGCGTTCGCCTTGCAGTCCCTAGCCCAACACCTTGAGGCGGTGGACCTCGTTTCGAACGCCCTTCCATGATCTTGGCCTAGCACACCTAAGACAGAGCCAATTGCGACAGATGCTCAACGGCCTAGCATGTGGTACTCGAGGTTCGGCATCACATCCTCGGCGTGCGCCAACCCGGTTGGTGCAGAAGCAAGCGTCAGCCATGCGCCGAAAACAAGCGCAGCACCATCCCGTCGCATCATGCCCGCTCTTCGTTCGAGGCGGGTCCGATCAGCCCGCTCGACCCGTAAAATGCGGCCAGCGCGACTCTGAGATCGATGCACCGCAGTTCCACTGTGCTCTGCGCGTCGAGTTCGTCGGGGTCGTCCGGCCATTCGCCCTGTCCGTCGCGGCGGTGCAGCGTGCCTGCTATCGTGCGGCTATTGAGTACCAGGATTTCCTGCACGCTTGGAATCGTTTGATAGGCATAAACGTTGCCCCTGGTGATCCCTTCGTTCAATGGCGACAGGATTTCGACCAACAGGATGGGGTCGCGGATCGTATTGTCCGTCATCGGTTGATCGGCGCAGCTTATGCCGAGGTCGGGCACAAGCTGGTTGATCTTCGACCGTTTTTTGGGGATGACGCCTGGTGTCGTGATGACGATGCAGCGCCCAAGCTTTTGCAGGTGCATGTCGATGATCGTGCTGGTCCGGGATTGTATGGCACCATGGGCGTTGCTGGTGGGAGCCATGCCGACTGGCGTGCCGTCGATGAGTTGCCAGCGCCAGCCCTCCAGGCCCGCTTCCGGCACCCAGTCCTGGAACTCCTCAACCGTCATCGGCGGGTCAAGGCGTGCTGCGTTGCTCATGGGCCGGAGTCTGCCTGAAACTTGACCGGCCTTCCAGGCCGATGGGAGCCTCGCACTGCGTTTCGCACTTTCGCCCGTTCAACAAGATTGACATCTTTTACTTGAAGACAGGTGCTTTACCGCCCGAGCATATGGTACTCGGCATTCGGCATCATATCGACGGCGTGCGCCACCCGGTTGGTGTAGTTGAAGAACCCCGTGACCTCCGCGATGTCGAAGATATCCGCATCCGAAAACCCCTGCGCGCTCAGCGCGTCCCGGTCGGGCTGGCCGATCAGATGCGGGGCGGCGGTGAGCTGCACCGCGAAGTCCAGCATCGTGCGCTGCCGGGCCGGCAGCTCGGCGACGCGGTAGTTGAAGGCCAGCATTTCGCCAAGCTGCGGGTCCTCCGACAGCTTGCGCACCGCCGCCCCGTGCGCCACCAGGCAGTAGTAGCAGCGGTTCCAGGCGGATACCGCCACCGCGATCATCTCGCGCTCCAGCTTCGTCAGGCCTGACGGCGCCAGCATCAGCTCGTCATACAGGCGGACGAAGTTGCGCAGCTTCTCCGGGCGGAGCAGCCAGGCGCGCAGCACGTTGGGCACGAAACCCAGCTTGTCCCGGCACTTCTGGAAATACGGTTGCAACTCCTCCGGCAGCGTCGCCTCGTCGGCGTCTTCGAGGGCCGTCACGTGGCTGGGCTGCGGCATGAACTATCCTCCGAGGGTGCGGGCTTGGTCACGCAGCACGAATTTCTGCATCTTGCCGGTGCTGGTCTTGGGCAGCGGGCCGAACACCACGGTGCGCGGCGCCTTGAAGCGCGCCATGCGGTCGCGGCAAAAGGCGATGATCTCCGCCTCCGTCGCGGCCATGCCTGGCTTGAGCGTCACGAAGGCGCAGGGCGTCTCGCCCCAGGTCGGGTCGGGCCGGGCGACCACGGCGGCTTCCAGCACGGCGGGATGGCGGTAGAGCACGCCCTCGACCTCGATGGTGGAGATGTTCTCGCCGCCGCTGATGATGATGTCCTTGGAGCGGTCGCGGATCTCGATGTAGCCGTCGGGGTGGCTGACCGCGAGGTCGCCGGTGTGGAACCAGCCGCCGGCGAAGGCCTCGCCGGTGGCGGCGGGGTTCTTGAGGTAGCCCTTCATGACGATGTTGCCGCGCATGAACACCTCGCCCATCGTGGCGCCGTCGCGCGGCACGGGCTGCATCGTCGCCGGGTCGGCGACCATCAGGCCCTCCTGCACGGGGTAGGTCACGCCCTGGCGGGCCTTGAGCCGGGCGCGCTCCTCGGGCGGCTTGGCGTCCCACTCGTCATGCCAGGCGCAGACGGTGACGGGGCCGTAGGTTTCGGTCAGGCCGTACACGTGGGTGACGGCGAAGCCGAGCCGCTCCATGCCTTCCAGCACCGCGGCGGGCGGGGCGGCGCCGGCGGTCATCATGCGGACCGGCGCCGGGCGGGGCTGCACGCCGGGGTGGTTCAGGATCAGGCCCATGACGATGGGCGCGCCGCACAGGTGGGTCACGCCGCTCTGGTCCATCGCCTCCAGGATCGCGCCCCCCTCGACCCGGCGCAGGCACACATTGGTGCCCGCCATCGCCGCCACCGTCCACGGGAAGCACCAGCCGTTGCAATGGAACATCGGCAGCGTCCAAAGATAGACCGGGTGCTGCGCCATGCCCCAGGTCACGGCGTTGCCAACCGCGTTCAGGTAGGCGCCGCGGTGGTGATACACGACGCCCTTCGGGTTGCCGGTGGTGCCCGACGTGTAGTTGAGCGCGATGGCGTCCCATTCGTCCGGGGGCATGGACCAGGCAAAGGCCGGGTCGCCGCCGGCCAGGAACGCCTCGTAGTCGGTGTCGCCCACCGGATCGCCCGGCGGCGCCAGCGGGTCGTTGACGTCCACGACGTAGGGCCGCGCCTCCGCCGGCATGGCGGCGAGCGCCCGCGCCATGACCGGCGCGAACTCACGGTCGATGAACGCGACCCGGGCCTCGCCGTGCGTCAGGATGAAGGCGACCGTTTCCGCATCGAGCCGCACGTTGATGGCGCACAACGCGGCGCCCAGCATGGGGATGCCGAAATGCGCCTCCACCATCGCCGGCGTGTTGGGCGCCATCACCGCCACCGTGTCGCCGCGCCTGACGCCCCGCGCCGCGAGCGCCGAGGCCATGCGGCGACAGCGGGCGTAGGTCTCGGTCCAGGTCGCGCTGTGCGGCCCGTGCACGATTGCGATGCGGTCCGGGAACACGTCCGCGGTGCGCTTGATGAAGCTCAGCGGAGACAGCGCCTCATGGTTGGCTGCGACCCTTGGCAGGTCGAACTTGTCGCGCATGATGGCGGTTTCTCCCGTCAGAAGCCGAACATATGGTCCAGGCTGAACCCGCCGGCGTCATCCATCAAGCCATGATAGCCGAACAGCCGGCACGTCGCGTCCCGGATCAGCACGTAGCCGCGCGGCCCCGCCCGGTCCAGCAGCGCCTCCCCGAACACGCGATGCGGCCACACCATGGCCGAGCCTGAGCAGGCGATGCGCAGCGGCTCCTCCGCGATCACCCGGCCGTCGCCGTCGTGCAGCAGCAGCGCGGTGGCGGACCACGGATGCCAGGCCGCGGACGCCGCGTAGATCAGCGCGGCGTAGCTCTGCCGACCACCGTCGCCGAGCTTCAGGAACAGCCGCGTGGACAGGCCCGGCGGCGGCCCGGAATAGCTTTGCGGCTCGTCGCGATAGGTCATCGCCGTGTTATAGATGTGCGCGCCGAAGCTGCTCTCGGCCGCGTGGCCGCTCCCGCGGTCCTCGTAGCGCAGCAGGGCGTGCAGCCAGCCGTCGGCTTCCCCTCCGTCGCGGAAGTCATAGACGAGGTCCGCGTGGCCCTCCTCTACGTCGAACTCGGCCAGGTCGAGCGCCAGGTCGTGGTTGCGCGGCAGGCAGCCGAGGAAGCGTTCGCCAACCTGGCGGCCCGCCGTGTCGAACACGTCAATGCGGATGGGCAGGGTGCGCTGCTGCTCCGCCATGGGGGTCGGCAGCACGACGCTGCGGAACCGGTCGCGCGGCAGGATGGGGAAGGGCAGCAGGTAGCCGCGGCCCAGCAGGTTATGCAGCGCGGGGATGCCGGAATCGGGGGGCAGCCCGGCGCGCTCCACGTTCAAATGGGCGATGCGGGTGCGCCCGGCGCGCGTCACCTCGTAGCGCGGTCGGACGACGTGCCGCCCGGCCCGCACTTCGATCTGTGCCGGCCACCGCAGCCCCGGCAGCAGGTCGGCCACGTCGAGCGCCAGGCTGGCATAAGGTCCGACCTCCTGCGCCAAGGGCACCGGTGCTTCCGCCCCCATGCGGTCCAGCATGATCGCGCCGGGCGGGATGGGGGCGGCGTGGCTGTTTTGCAGCCACAGCACCACGCGCTCGTCGGCCCGCGGCGCCGGCATCCCGGCATAGCGGTCGGCCGGCCAGGCGTTGGCGTCGTGAGTGACGGACAGGCTGGCTTCCGCGCCCTCGCCGTAGGTGTCGAGCGCGTATTTCACCACGTCGTGCCCGGCGGCGCCGATGGCGTGGATGAAAAGCTGCCCAGCGAACTCGGGAAGCTCGAACCGGGCACGGACCTCGGCACTGTCAATGGCGATGCCGGCAGCGCCGGGCGGGACGGGCTGCTCCCACTCGGCCAGCACCGCGCCCGCGCCGTCGAACAGCCGCAGCCACAGCCGCACCGGCCCGGCGCCGTAGCCCGCCCAATAATTCGCCGTCACCAGCCGCGTGTGCAGGCCACCCGCATCGCGGAAGAAAGCGTAGTTGGTCGCGAAGTTCACCCGGTCGAGGTAGCGCCGCGGGTTGCTCAGCATCTCGTCGGGCAGCCGCGCCTCGTCCAGCGTCGCAACTGCCATGCCGCCGGGCAGCATGGGCTTGATCCGCGCCACCACCCGCCCGGCGTCGAACGCCGCGACCAGCAAGGTGCCGCAGTTGGAGCGCGGCAGGTCAGTGAGCGGCCGGGCCGGCACCCCGGCGCGGGTCTGGCCGATCTGCTGCACGTCGTGCACAAAGCTTTCCGCCGCCCTCAGCATCGCCGGGTGCAGCGCGAACAGCGCATCCGACACGCCGTCCGGGTCGTACACCGCGAGCGGCCCGGCATCGCGCAGCCGGGCCGCGAGGCGCTGCACGGCCTCCGCCGCCACCGGGTGGGCAAAGGCCTTGTACAGCACGTTGCCGCCGGCCCGCGCGTTGAAGGTCTGGATGTCCAGCATGGTTACGCTCCTAAAAACCCAGCCGCCGCCGCATCTCGTCCGCCGCCGCCTGCGTGTCGTCAACCGGCGTCACCGGCCAAAGGTCGAGCCGCCCGGCGAACGGGCGCAGCCGCCCGTCCTCCTGCAAGAACCGGGTGAACTGCCGGATGCGCCGCGACCGCCCGGGCAGGGCGGCCAGCAGCACCGGCGCCCGCGTTGCCGCCGCTTCCGACACCATGGACACGCTGTCCTCCGTCACCACGACCGCGTCCGCCAACGCCAAGAGGCCGAAATATGGGTTGTCGCCCGCCATGTCCCAAACCCAGCCGCCCTCCGGCTCCACCGCCCTTCTCAGCGCGGCCTGAGCGTCCCCCGACGTACGGCGGGATGGCGTGAGCGCCAGGCCGATCCGGTCCGCCCGCATCATGCCGGCGAGCGACGCGCCCAGCGC
>CAXTUQ010000115.1:9029-12316 GCA_964247405.1 uncultured Acetobacteraceae bacterium | reverse complement strand
GAGCGCGACACGCGCGCCCTCCTCCGCGAAGCGCCGGGCGATGGCCAGCCCGATCCCCTGCGCCGCCCCCGTGACCAAGACCCGCAACCCGTCCAGCCCGCGCATCGCGCTCCTCCTTTGCATCCCGCCGGCCCGTGTCCGGCGCCGGGTGCTTCAGTCCGCGGCCAGGGCCGCCGCATCCGCCTGATGCCACAGGCTGCCTGCCACGACCACGCTGTCCAGTGCGAAACGCTGCGTGCCCGAGCGGGTCTGGCCCGACACGTCGGCGAAGGTGAACCGCCCCTCCTCGATCCGCATCACCGTGGCGTCGCCGGTGCTGCCGACCGATAGGTCCGCAAGGTCCGGCCGCCGCAGCACGGTTGCGGGCGCCGCCGTCACCGCCCGCACGATGTCGGGAAGCGTCATGCCGAGGCAGAGAAACTTGCTCATGGTCTCCATGTTGTCGTAGGCCGGCCCGTCGATGCACAGCACGTGCACGTCCGAGCTGATGATGTCGGGCAGGAAGCCGCCGGCCAGCATCGCCTCCGCCACCGCGAAGTCGAACGACCCCTTGCCGTGGCCGATGTCGAAGATCACCCCGCGCTCCCGCGCCTGCCAGCACGCGTCCCGCACCCGGCCGTCCGCGTGGCAGGGCGCGTTGGGGAACGGCTTGAAGCAGTGGGTCAGGGTGTCGCCGGGCCGCAGCTCCGCCAGCACGTCCGCGTAGCGCGGCGGCGGCCGGTCGATGTGGCACATCACCGGCAGCCCGGCGCGCTCCGCCGCTTCCAGCGCATGGTACAGCGGCGCGATGCCGTTCACCCCGCTGGTGTTGGCGCCCACCCGCACCTTGATGCCGCGGATCAGGTCCGGGTTCGCCCGCGCCACGGCGGCGCAGGTTTCCGTGTCCATCAGGCGCATGTCCTGGCTTTCCCCCACCATCACCGACGGCGCGAAGGCGAAGATGCCCGCGTGGCTCACGTGCAGGTAGGCCAGGATGCGCGTCCGGCTCGGCTCGATGACGTGCTTGCGGAACCCCGCGAAGTTGCCCGGCCCGGCCGAGCCGACATCGACCCAGGTGGTCGTGCCGGCCCGCCGGGCGAGTTGGTCGGCATCAATGCTGATCGAGGTGCCGCCCCAGTACACGTGCGTGTGGAAATCGATGTGGCCCGGCATGACGAGGCAGCCCGACACATCCCGCACGGCGCGTCCCCGCAGCCCGGAGCCGATGGCCGCCACCTTGCCCGCGGTGAAGGCGATGTCGGCCACCGCGTCGTGCCCGGTGCCCGGGTCCAGCACCCGCCCGTTGCGCAAGATCAGGTCATGCTCCATGGCTGCCGCCTCCTCCGTCATGGACGCCCACTTTGCGCCGGGCGGCGTCCGGTGTCGAATGAGACCCTCCGTCAATGGACGGCTTCTTTCGCATCTTCCAGGCCGAGTTGTTGGATCGTCGGGCCTACGCCGCTCGTCGTGAGGCCAATCCCATCCTTCTTCCGAAGACCAGCACCAAGGACCACCGCGCGAGCGAGGCCGGCCCGTCCACAACGCCCTAGGACCTGCCGCCGAGCAGCCTCCTCGGCAAGCCAACCAGCCGGCGACCCAGCTTGTGGGTGAGGATTGCCGGGTGGCAGGAATTCCGCTTGCCGTCGATGACGGCAAGGCCGTTGCCGAACGAAAGGGTGTGCAGCCCGTCCGGGAAGGCTCCATCGGGGTCTGGCCGCAAGGCCGCAACCGGCTCTTCCCGGTAGGCGCCAGGGGTGCAAGACGCGACGTGGTTGATCGTCAGCGCCCCGCCGTACTCGCGCGAGCAATCCTGTGCCGGGCGATACAGCTTGCCGCCGACCCTGAACGGCGTCCCGCCTGGACGCGACGACCGCGCGTCGATCTTGACCGGGTTGCCGACGTGGGGAGACCAAGGCCCTTCAAGCCGGGGCGCGTAGAGCAGGCATAGGTTGTCGTACGTGCCGATGTCCGTGTCGGTGTAGGCGATCCAGTACAGGCCATCCACCTTCATCAAGGTCGGATCGGCCATCCCGATGTCCTCGCCGACGACGCAAAGCGGCTCCGGCGCCATGCCCAGTTTCAGCTCATACAGTACCTGCCGCCGCGAGGCTGCCATTTCGGGCAGGCAGAAAACACGCTCGCCCTCCGCCCATGTCGAGGGATAGGACAAATGGCACCCCACGCCGAGCGGAAGCGGTTCGGAGCCGACGATCCGCCCGGCGTCGATCGACAGCGCCGTGAGTTCGCCGAGACCCGTGCGGTGCAGGTATGTCTCGCACAGCAGAACGCCGGGCTGCCCGGGCCAGAAGAACGGGTCGGCGATGAAGCCTTGGGACGGCGGGATTTGAACCCACTGCGCGGCCGGGCAGTGCTGATCCAGCAGGAACTCCTCCGGCCGGCGGTCCAGGATGGCGACCCCATAAATCTCGCCGCCGATGCGCGCCCGAAGCCAAGCAAGGCCGCTCGCGAGCCGCGCACCCCGCAAGGTCTGCACAGGCCCAGGCCGCGCAGGCTCCGGCACCCAGGGACGCCGCGGGGCGCCGCCGCCGCAAAGCGCCATGCGCAGCAGGCGAATGGCGGAGCGCCCCAGGACATCGAGCAGCTCAGGATAGGGTCTGGCGCCGGACACATGGGCATCGGCGACAAGCTGCCAGGTGACGCCGCCATCCTCGCTTTCGATCAGGTTCAGCGACGCGACATACGGCTCTTTGCAGCACACAGGCAAGGCATGGAACGGCTGGAACAGGGGGGCGCCCGTTGCATCAACGATGCACCAGCTCCGCCCCCCCTGCCCCATCGCGCGCCGGCCGAGATCAACGGTCGCCTCCACTGCGCCGACTCCATCTGCTGCCGCCGTGGGGCCAGCGTCCGACCACCATTGCAGGGCAGTTCCCTGGACCGTTTGGCGCCAAGGCTTGGATTCCGGGGAGTTGCCGCCGCTGAACGCAACGTCGGCGAATTCGGCCAGCAGTTCCGTCGCCGCCCTGCCCAGGGCGGACATCTCGGCGACGCCGTCGAACAGGATCGCGGCCTTGGCGCGGCCGGACGCCCTGCGGACGGCGCCGGGCTGGCCGGGGATCGCGGCTGGTCGCGAGGAGACCTGGATCGTGCCCGTCATGACGGTCAGGCCGCCTGCGAAAGCCGCAACGCGCGGTTGCGGACTGTCTTGGCAAAGCGGACCCAAGCCGGCACGTTCTTCTCCCACGACCGCTCCCAAAAGTGCACGCCGTAGGTGTCAGGAGTGATGCAGGAACTGCGGAACTCCGTGCCGAAGGGGTAAGGAAAGAAGTATTCGGTCGGACAAACGA